>JANNDF010000867.1:0-20962 GCA_031387445.1 Planctomycetia bacterium | reverse complement strand
GTCTTTCGATCACCCGGCGGCTCACGCCGCTCGGCTCGCCCGCTTCTCGTGCGCTCACTGCGGTGGGCCGGCAGGTTTGCCGCCCCCGCCCGGCCCTTTCTGCCCGCCTCCGCCGCCTGCCTGAGGTGCGCCGCCGCCAGCCCCGGCGGGCTTAGCACCGCCGGCCCCCGGCTTGGCGCCGCCACCGCCGGTCGGCCCCTTGCCCGCCCCGCGGCCGGACGGGTCGCCCTCCTCGCGGATGCCTTTGGCCTTGTCACCCAGGATGGCCTTCGGGTTGATGACCACCACGTCGCCCTCGCTCAGCCCCTTCTTCACTTCCACCTTCTTGTCATTGAAGATGCCCAGCTCCACCTCCCGCTCGACCGGCTGGTTATTCTCCAACACGTACACCTTGCGGGCGGTGCCCATGTCGGCGGTGCCGACCACCGCCTGGAGGGGAACGGTGAGCACGTTCGTCTCGCCGGGGTCCACCTGGATGGTCACCTCGGCGCTGTAGTCCGGCTTCAGGCCGGTCACGTCGGTGTCCTCGATGCTGACGATGGTGGGGAACAGTTTCACGTCGGACGACGACCAGTCGGCCTGGGCGGCGACCGCGGCGACGGTCTTCACCCGCCCGTTGAACTGACGGTTGGGGAAGGTGTCCACGCGGACGGTGGCGACCTGACCGGGGCGGGCGACGTAGTACTCCTTGTCCTTCACCGCCTCGCGGGCGTGGTCCAGCGCCCATTCGGAGTGGGTCATCAGCCGGCTGAAGGCGTGCGGGTTGGCCAGCAACCCGGCGCGGAGGGCTTCGTACGCGCCGGTCGGCCGGCGGTCGTCCCCGCGGATGCGGGAGACGAGGGCCTCGTGAATTTTGGTGTTCACCTGCATCCGCGTCAGGTCGGGGATGCGGAGCAGTTTCTGCCCCTCCTTCACCTGCGCACCCACCGCGATCATCCCCTCGTTGTTCGAGCTGAAGCGGTTGTTCTGGTCCTTGTAGTACACCACCATGCCGGACTGCGGGGCGTACAACTTACAGGCGGTCAACTGCTCCTGAATCTCGGTCAGTTTGTCCAGCTCTTGGAGGTACACCGACAGCGCGGTGTTCAGCTCGGCGTCCGCCTGCACCTCCTTCCCGTGCGCCTGAAGCACCGCCTGCTCGACGCCGGCGAGGGCCACCTTCACCTTGGTCTGGAGGTCGGTCAGGTCCCGCCGGCGGGTGAACGTCTCGAGCGCGTACTTCTCCTTGACCAGCTTTTCCACCTTGTCGCGGGCGCTGTCGTACTTGGCGATCTCGACGCCCACCTGGCTGGGCGTCTGGTACCCGCTGCGGGCCGCCCGCTCGACCCACGCGCTGCGGTCGCGGTACGCCTCCAGGTCCGACTTGGCCAGCTTCAGTTGGGCCGACAGGTCGTCCACCTTCATGCGGAACTCGCCCTTCTCCTCCAGGCTGGCCGCCCCGCCGGCCAGTGCCGCCAGCGGGTCGCGATCGGGGTTCCGCACGACGCCCAGGAACTTCTCCAGGTCGATCTCGGCCACCTCCATCGCGGCCGCCTTCTGCGTGATGTCCGACGCGTTCACCTTCTTCTGGATCTCCAACTCCTGCTTCGCCTTGATGTACGCCGCGTTCGCCTTCGACACGGCGATGTTCTGCGTCTGCTCCTGGTCCCGCAGGGCGGAGTCGTCCAGTTCCAGCACCAGTTGCCCTTTCGTCACCTGGGTGCCGTCGTCGATCACCCGCTTGATGGAACTGGCGAACGTGCCGCGGCTGCCGGCCTTCACCTTGCACACCAGTTCCTGGTTGTTGGCCGATTCGAGGGTGCCGCGCTCCACCACCGTGACGGGCAGCGGCTCGCTCTGGACGACGTGGGTGAGCAGGTCGGGCCGCTTCTGCTGAAACAGGCCGAGTTGTGGGAAGATGAAGAAGCCCGCCACCACCCCGCCCGCCACCACCCCGGTGGCGATGCCGCCGAGCAGCAGCCAGTTCCGCTTGCGGCGGGGGCGGGGTTGTTCGTCATCGGCTCCCCGCCGGGCTGCCGGCGGGGAGGCTGATGGGCGGGAACGGGTCCGGACGGGGGGCGGTTCGGGAGCCGACGGGTCCGCGGTCGGGGGCAAGTCCAGGGCCGCTTCCGACGGCCTCCGGGTCTGGGACGCTGAGGACGGGGAGCGGTGGAGGTAGCCGCTCGGCACCGGCACCGGCGGCTGCTGGGGCAGGGGCTGCGAGGAGAGCGGGTCCGGGAACAGGTCCACCGTCTCCGCGCCCGGCGGGTGCAGGTCCGGCGGCGGCTGGTCCGGGTGCGAGGGCTGGGGCGGCGGCGGGGGGGGATTGTTCGTCACACCAAAGCCCTCGTGCGTCCAGGGTGAGCAGCTCGAGATCGAGGTACAGGTTCATTCTAGCTGTCAAATACCGCACCCAGGTGCTGTACAGGTCGTTCTGGGCGCGAACGAGCGCCGCCTGCACCTGGAGCAACTGTTCCGTCTGGGCGGCGGCGGCGGCCGAGGCGTCCACCCGCGGGTCGGGCGGGGCGAGCAGCGTGCCGCGGGCGTTGTCCACCTGCTGGTATGCTAGCTCCACCGCCCGCTGTTGGACGACCAGCGTCTGCTCCAACTGCCGCACCCCCCGCAGGTCCGTCCGCACGTCGGTGGCGATGTTGTCCTCGAACGCCATCAGGTTCCGCCGCTGCCGCTGGTACGACACCAGCGCCGCCCGGTAGTTGTTCCGCTCCTCCCGCCGCACGAACGGCGGCTCGATCCGCATCCGCACCTGATTCAGCGTGCGACTTCCGCCCAGGTTGAGGGCCTGTCCGGTGCCGAGCGGCGAGTTCGTGGCCAAATCGTACTGCACGTCGAACACCCCTTGGAGGGAATTCGCCGTCACCGTCACCTGCCGCCAGGCGTCCACCACCTGCGCCCGCGCGTTCATCAGGTCGAACCGGTTATTCAGTGCGACCGATGCCACCTTCTCCAGCCCGACATCCAGCGGGGCCGCCACCACGTCCACGTCGTCCACGAGGATGGGCGGCACCGGCGCCCATTTGTCCCGCAGTTCGGCCAGCCGCTCGCTCCGGGCCGGCACGGCGACCAGCGTGCCGAAGTTGAACACGTCCCGCAACACCAGCGCCCGCAACACCTTCTTCTTGTCCGCGTCCGGCTCCTTCGCCCACTCCCGCCGCTCGGCCCGCCGCAGGGCCATTTCGAACCGCAGGCGGTCGTACTCCGTGTCCAGCTTGTTCACTTCCAACTGCTCGGCGTCACCCGACTGCTTCGCCTGAAGCTTGCGGTCCCGCTCTTCCAACAGCACCCGCCGGCGGCCGCGGAGGGCGGTCAACTCCCCCTCCAGTTGCTCGTCGGTCTTCCCCTTCTTCGTGGCCAGCCACTCCGGGTATTCCTTCGCCAGTGCGGTGCCGCGGACGAGCGTTGAATCGGTCAGCAGTTTCGTCCAGCCTTCGCGGAAGGCGCCGGCGGGGGCGTCCGGGTCGAGTTTGGCGGCCGCCTCCTCCACCTCCCGCAGGTCGTCGTACACCGTCTCGATTTTCTTCAAGTGCGAGCGGATCGGCCGCAGCGGGGTTTCGTCCAGTTCCAGCGGCACCGTCGCCGGCATGCCCAGTTGCAGTTTGAAGTTGTCGATGTTGTCCAGGTACTCCTGCGTCCGCAGCAGAACCGTCGCCCGGCTGCTCAACTGCTGCTGCTCGATCCGCCCGACCTGCAACTTGGTGACGATCCCGCCCTCTTCCAGGCTGCGGTACAGCCGCAGGTAGTAGTCGAACGACGCCAGGTTGTTCCGCTCGTTGTTCAGGGTGGCCGACCGCAAGATGGTGGGCAGGTAGCCGACCGGGTTGGCCGTCAGGTTCGCCCCGATGCCGCGACCCAGGTTCTGCGACAGCCCCTGCAACCCGTACGGGTTGTTCGTGTAGTCGCCCTGGCCGGTGATGGCGACGTAGAACACCGACCGGAAGCGGGCGTACGAGCGGATGGCGTACAGCAGGTTCCGCTCGGCCAGCGTGAGCGGTTCGAGCGTCACCGCGAACCCGCCGCCGCGGAGGAACGGCACCGCCAAGCTCAGCCCGAGCGTGCTCACGCTGATCGTCGGCTGCCCGCCGCTCAGATCGACCACCACCTGATTCGCCAACTGCACCAGCAGCGCCGCCCCGGTGCTGAACCGCCGCGACATGCCCGCGGTGCTGTTCACGTTCAGCCGCGTGCCGGGTGTGCCGGTCTCTTGCCCGGCCACATTCAGAATGGCTTCACTCGCCGCCACGGCTTGCGCCGCGAACGAGTACCGTTGCAGTGTGACCGGCAGGGCCGCCAGGTACAAATCCTCGCGGCGGTCCTGGAACTCGCGGCTGTTGTACAGGCCCAACTCCACCGCCTGATCGATGCGGATGCGATACCCGCGGGCGTCGGTGCGGAGGGCGGTCTCGGAGCCGTCCGTGGTGGCGGGCTGGTCCGGCCGGGGCGGGGCGACCTCGTCCAGCCCGTTGGCGGTGTCTTCGCCCCGGTTCGCCGAATCCCACTCGACCACGTTTTGCAGCCAGCCGTCGCCCTCGTGCCGCCCGCTGCCCCCGCGGCCGGGCCGCTGTGGGTTGGGCGACAGCACTTTGGCCGCGTAGTCGTCGGGCGGGTAGGCGGGGTAATCGGGGGTGCCGGTGTCGCTGAACCGCGCCCGCGGGTCGGGGTAGACGTGCCAGTTCTTCACCTGCCACTGCGGGGCCACGTTCTTCTGGCTGATGACCGCTTCCACGTCGCGGTCGGCCCGCTCGCGGAACGCCTGCCGCGAGCACCCGGCCAACGCCCCGAGCACGGCGACGGCGACGGCGATGATGAATACACGGCGAACTTGAAGCAATCGGGGCATTTGCGGCATCCAAACCGGTGCGAGCGCGGAGCAACACGCATACTCCTTATCGTCCGCAAACTTTGCCCAACTTGAAGTGAAGCCGACGCACCCCCAACCGCTCCGCCGAGTGGTTCCGGCCACTTCCCCCCACCTTTCCGCGGACCCGCTCCCGATTTCCGGAAGCACCCTTACTGGCCAAACACTTACGGCGAGTTGGAGTGGTCGGCGGACTCATCGAAACCACTTCCGACGGTCACAATTCGGGAAATCCGTGCGGAATTCGTGTCCAGTTCCGGGCGCAGAACGCAATCGGCTGTTCGGCCCCGTGCCGCACCTCGTTGAGCGTGCCCGTTCGTTTCGTGCACCGTGTGTTGAATGGATATGCGAATAATTTCGTAAAATCCGTGCTGACGCGCGATTATTGAGTTGCGAAGGCGGAACGACCGGCGTTATCCTCTTCATCGGCGGCACGAATCGCCGCTACACTTCACCCACCTGGGGTTCGCTCCATGAGTCTGAACAGTCGCCCCCACGTCTGAGTAATTTCCGTCCGGTCGTCACTCAATTGGAAGACCGCACCACACCCGCCGTGTACGCCGTGGGGATGCTCAGCCCGTCCACCGGGGATGTCGGTTCTTCCGCCGCCACCTTCACCGGCGGGATCGCCCTCGACACCACCCTGCCGACGCAGGACGGGAAAGCGGTGGTCACCGCGGCCAACTCAACGGCCGCGATTCAGGCGGCACTGGTGAACACCGTGACCGCGACCGTGGGCGGGCAGTCCGCCAACTACCAGCCCGGCCCGACGACCGTCAGCACCCCCCCCTCTGCCCAACTGCCGTTCGTCGTCACCACGACCACGACCGCCGGCGAGTATGTGCTGCACCTGGAAGACTTGGCACTGATGCCGGGGATGCCGCCCGACTGGGACTACAACGACCGCACCTGGACCGTCACCGTCACCGAACTGACGACCATCTCGGTGGCCACACCCACACCGGGTGAGGAGTCGGCCGACGGTTCCCGCCCGGTGGTGGTCGAACTGACGCGGGCGAACGGCACCGCCGGCAGCCTCGACCAGCCGCTCTACCTGCCGTACACCCTGAGCGGCACGGCCACGCCGGGCGTCGATTACACCCCGCCGAGTGCGAGCATCGCCGTCTTCTGGCCGGGTGAGGCGACGACGAAGATCGTGCTGCCGGCCCTGCCGGACACGGTCATCGACGGGTCGGAAACGATCATCGTCCACATTGAGCCGCCCATCGGGGTGGCCCCCACGCCCATCGACGTGACGGTGCCCATCTTCGACCCCGGCACCCTGCCGCCGGCCCCGCCCGTGCCTCCGCCGTCAGTGCTTCCCGAAGTGTGGGTCTCCGGCTCACTCGACGGCGAGGAGCGCACCGACGGCCTCCGCCCGGTGGTCTTCCAACTCTCCCGCACCAACCCGTCCGACCCCGCCACCGCGCCCGCCCTGACCATTGGGTTCAGCCTGAGCGGTGTCGCCACCGTGGGCGTCGATTACACCACGCCGTACTCCTTCATGGCCACGTTCGCCCCCGGTGAACTGACTACTTTGGTAACGCTCGGCGTGCTGACGGACGACCTGTACGAGGGGTACGAGTCCGTCACCCTCACCGCGCTCCCCGGTAGCGGGTACACCGTCGTGAGCGGCTCGGCGACCGGTGTGGCGGACATCTTCGACCTGGGCACCATGCCACCTGCCCGCGGCGTGGCGAGCGTGTCCGGTACCGTCTGGCTCGATGGGCTACAGAACAACTTGCAAGACCCATTCGGCCCCACCCCGCTTGACGACTCGTCAATGGCCGCAGTGCGGGTCACTCTGCTCGACGGCAACGGAAACGCGTTCCTCAGCACATACACCGATGCCGCGGGCAACTACAGTTTCACCCGACTCCCCTACGGGCAGTACCGGGTGCTGGTGAGCATCTGGGGGATGGAGCAGTTCGTCCTACCGAACTACGGCGGCAGCCAGTTCGACCTGATCGACAGCGATGTGTACGCCACCGGGTACACGGACGTGTTCGAACTCACCCCGGCGAACCCGAACGCCGACCGCGACGCCGGTGCCTTCCTCGGCGCCCCGCCGGCCAACGCCGCAGACAAGTCCGTCCACATCCTCCTCCCCGGCGAAGTAGTGCCGGGCGAATTGAAGGTGGCGAAATGGCAGTTTCTGGACAAGGAGAAGAATGAGGCGTTCGTAGACGGCGCGAACAACCTTCCCAAGTTGGATGGGGTGAGCGCAGCGGGGAGAGACCACATCGACTGGGATCCAGACCGCTTCAACGTGTTCGTCAAGGACACTGCGAAGCGCGGCCAACAAGCGATCGACGTGACCATGAGCACCATGAAGAAAGGGAACGGCGGTGCGCCGGATGTGATCAACGACAACGCGACCAAGATTACACTCGTCAACTTTTGGAAGGAAGGAATGAAGGATGAGTGGAAGGACTGGTTCTGGTCCGACTCGCAAATGCTGGTGTCGAGCAATGCGGACGACAAGTTCGAGCGTGCGGTGACAACCCGACCGGGCAGCAATGACCCTGCCAATACGAGTGGCGGGCTTGGCAAGGACGACACGGACCCCGGCGCCGCCCCCAACGCCGGGAACCTCAACAAGAAGAACGGTTACGAGTTCCCCCTCGGCGACCGCACCCACCGCATCGCCCTCGGCGAGTTCGTGAAGGTGGAGAACGATAACGCCACTCCCGCAGAGGTTGAGGTGAAGGTTCGCAAGACGGTGAACCTGAAAGTCCGGATCCTCGTCGATACAAACCTGCCGGTGGCGGTGAATAACGACAACAACCCCGGTCAGGTGATCAGCAAGGCGGACGTTGAGGCGGACATCGCCTACATGAAGGAGATCTACGCTCGGGTAGGCATCAAGGTGGTGGAGGATATTACGGTGGAGACCGTTCCCGCCGCCGAGCCAGGGCCGAACGGTCTGCCGGCGGTCGATCTGCGGGACGGCTTAACGACATACGACAGGATCGACGGCGCACGGCAGATTATCCTCTCTCCCGAAGCTAAGGCTCTGTTCAAGAACACTGGAATGGGCCGCACCCCCACTGTCGGGCAGGTGAACGGTCAGGGTGGGGTGGATGACATCGAAGTCTATTACGCTAACAATTTGGTCAGGCCCAACCTTCTTCCGGGCCAGAGAGATATCGCTCAATCCTACTTCCGGAACGCGATCGTGGACGCCGAAGAGAAAGAACACGCAGACGCGGTGATCATGTCCTCTGGCCGTCGTCCGCCCTTCATCCTCTCGCACGAAGTGTTCCATGTGCTTGAGAACCGTGTTCTCAATGGACCGAAACGGGATCACTACCCGTACAAGGGTGTAGATGCAGTGAAGGCAGAACGGGTAAATCTGATGGCGATCGGTACATCGCTCGTTCACGATGTCCTGCCCGGTGGTCCCTACCCCCCCGAACTTTGGAGCGTGCGCCTGAACGAGGAGCAACAGGCCCGAGCGGACATCGGACCAAAAGAGGGTGCACCAACCAAGTCTGAGCTACTTTCCTGACCGCCTGAAAGGTGCTTATCCATGCGTCGGCTCACTTTGGTGGCCATGTGTGCTTTGCTCGGTTGCCAGCCGAACGTTCCGAGCACTCCTCCAAACCGCACCGTGCCGGGAGTAGTTGTCCCACCGCCGTCGACAACAGGCCCCCGACCGTTCGACAAACCGGCTCCGGCTCCGGTTGTACCTGTCGCGAGACTGACAGGGTCGGAGCCGCTGACCACCGCGGAGGCATTGTTCCTATTACGCGCGGCCATTGAAGCCGAGGACGCCGACCGTGTGAGCGCTGCCGGGGAACGGTTGTTTCCGGCGTTCCTGCAACTCCTTAGCGACCCATCCACTACCGAGTATGATCAGGGATCGATATTGGGCTTTGTAGGCGGCATGGAGGGTGATCGGAGCCGGTTTATGGACCACGCCCTTCGTCGCCTGAGCAGCAAGAACGGTGAACTCCGCCAAGCCGCCGTCGGGTTCTTGGGCGCGGCGGGAACTCAGCGAGAAGCGGCGGTGGTGACGGCTATGCTGCTCGATAGTGACAGCACGGTTCGGCTGGCGGCGACCCGCGCGCTGGCAAAGATCGGCGGTGAACGGGAGGTGGTGGTGTTCGACCTGATGCTCAAGAACGCCAACCGCTACGAGGAGGACGGCAAACTGATCCTTAGTAACCTTGACATCGAAGATTTCGAGAAGAGCCGGGACGAGATCAAGGCGCGACTCAGACAACAAGAGAAAGGTAAACCGCACGCCCCGCCACCGGAGAAGAAGTAACCCCTACCGGGCACCTTCGGGTGCCCGGTGTCGTTTCCGGTCGCGTCAGCCCGCCTTCACCACTCGTGCGACCACCCGTTCACGCTGCAATCGGCTGAGCAGTTCCTCCGCCTTGCCGCGGCTCACCCGCTCGACCAGCGTGAACGGTTTCGCTTCGAGCAGCTTCGTCGCCTCCTCCGGGCTGCACCCGCGGGCGGTGCGGACGAGCGGCACCAGTTCGCCCGCCGCCGTCAGCGGGAAGTCGTCCACGATCACACCCCACTCGGCCGCCGGTTGCTCGCTCCGCAGCATCCGCTCCAGGTCGGCCAGTTCCATCACCACCGTCAGCTTGCCGCCCGCCTGCAACCGCGTGCCCTTCGGGATGCCCGTCGCCGCGAACGGCTCGGCCCCGCTCAGGCCGACCGGCAGCAGGCGGTAATCGACCATCAGTTCGTGAACGGTGCGGTCGGTCAGGTGGTCGCCGGCGTCGGCGATCAGTTCCACCACCGCCAGCGTGCGACTGCCCACGTAGAGCATCGCCTGCACGCGGTCGCCGAGCAGCGCGGTGGCGAAGGCGGGGGCGGCGAGGGCCGGCGGGGAGAGGGCGTAGCGGATGTCGGCGGACTCGCGGGCGGCCTGGGCGAAGTCGGCGTCCGTCACCCGCACCACCACCCGCTGCGTCGGGTTCTGCTCCTTCACCAGCAGGGCGATTTCCAGGTTCGCCAGTTCGGAGGCGGTGGCCGCGATGACCGCCTTCGCCGTGCCGACGCGGGCCTGGGCGAGTGTTTCGGGCACGGTGGCGTCGCCGAGCACCACCGCCGCCCCCATCCGCCGCACGGTCGGCACGAACGCCGCGTCCCCCGACCGCTCGATGGCCACCACCTTCACCCCCAGGCGGATGAGTTCCTGCACGCACCGGAAGCCGACGTTCCCCAGCCCGCACACCACCACGTGCCCGCCCTCCGGGATGCGGCTCTCGTCGAGCGCCCCACGCAGCCGGGCCTTCAACAGGGAGTTGGTGAACACGGCGGTGAGCATGGCGACGAGGGCCACGCCGACCAGTCTCAGCCCGGCGATGAACAACTTGACGCCGGTGGAGCGGTCGTCGCCCGGCGGCTCCTCGCCGGAGACGGCCACGCTCACCGTCTGGTAGACGCTGTCCACCCACCCCACGCCGGCGGCGTAGTGGAACACCAGCGTGCCCGCCAGCGTCACGACCGCCAGGGCCGCGGTCGCCACCCACACCGGGGTGTCGATGACGTGGAACATCCGCTTGGCCACCCGCCAGCCCATGCGGATCGGCCCGCCGCGGAACACCCCATCGGGTTTCTCGGCGAGCAGCGGGGCGAGCGCCGCGGGTGCCCCGCACACCAGCAGCCGGTCGCCCACTGACAGCCGGCTGTCACTCGCCAGTTCGTGCAGGGCGGCGGTCGGGCCGGCCGGCGGGGTGAGGGCGAGCACCAGCAGGTGGAAGCGGGTGGCGACGGCGGTGAGCGTCTCGCCGACGAGCGCGGAGCCGGCGACGATTTCGAACCGGGCAATCTGCTGCGGGTGGGTGTCGATGGCGAACGCGGCCAGGGACTCGCCGCTGACGGCGGTGAGGGCGAGGAGCGGGGCGGTGAGGGCGGACACCGACAGGCCGACGGTGTTCTTCATCGCCCCGCCGAGCCGCTGAATCAGGTTCTGGTTGAACATCCGCACCACCACGCGGGCGGTCGGGTTCAGCTTGCGGGCGAGCAGGGCGGTGGACACGTTCACCAGGTCGTCGCCGGTGACGACGAGAAAGCCGTCGGCAGTCGGCACGCCGGCCTTTTCCAGCACGTCCGGCCGCCGGCAGTCGCCGACGACGAGAACGCAGCCGCTCAGCCGCGGGTCGTCCGGGCGGGCGTGCAGGTCCACCACCGTCACCGTCATGCCCATCGACCGCAGGGATTCGAGCACCCGCCAGCCGACCCGCCCGAGTCCGCACAGCACCACGCCACGGTTCATGCGAAGACTCCGGTAGCCGCGACCCGCAGGGGAGCGCGTGAACGGTTGAACGCGCTCCCCTGAGGGTCGCGGCTACAGTAGGAGAAGACCGCCCCCATTACCCGGCCATTCGCGGAAGCCCGCCATGAATTTGGACGACCCCGTCTGCCTGTGCTTCCGGGTGACGAAGCGGAAGCTGGTGAACTTCGTGCGGCGGGAACTGCCGAAGGTGCCGAGTCAGTTGTCCGCGTGCGGCGGGGCGGGCACCGGCTGCGGCTGGTGCGTGCCGTTCCTGGTGAAGCTGTTCCACCAGCACGCCGACGAGTTGCCGACCGCGGGCGAGTATGCCGCGGCACGGGCGGCGTACATTCAGGCGGGCAAGGGCACCCCGCCGGAAGCCGCTCCGCCGCCGGCCGAAGGTTGAGGCGTGGGCGTCAGGAATTGTGCCGTTCGTTTACGCCAGTGCCGAGATTCGCTACGGCCGACAAAACCGCGTTTCTTCTCACAACAGGTCGTTTGACACCTCCCCACCGCGATCTATGGTTCGGGCGTGGGTGACTGCCCGGCAACGCTTCGCCCCGCCCGCACGACAGGTCCCGCCGCCCTCTCAACGGTCGGAACCAGACGGCAACCCGCCAGCCAGAGTTGGTCGTGCGAGCACGGGCGTGAGCCGCGTGGCGCACCGAACATCTGGAGTAGTTGCCATGGTCAGGACGGTAGTCCGACAGGCGGTCTCTTTCCTGAAACGGGAAGACGGCCCGACGGCGGTGGAGTACGCGGTCATGTTGGCCCTGATTGTGGTGGTGTGCGTCGCCGCCATCAGCACCCTCGGGGCGAACGTGAACGATGTGTACACGAACAGTGTGTTGAACTCGGGGCTGAAGCCGTCGTGACCCGACGGGCAGCACAACTCGGGGTGGCGCGGGGAACGCCGTTTCGGGTGGACGACCTTTTTCCAAGACTCTCACTAGGGGATCGCACATGCGCAGCCTGACGAAGAACGTGGTCGAGTTCCTGAAGCGCGAAGACGGCCCAACGGCGGTGGAGTACGCGGTCATGTTGGCCCTGATTGTGGTGGTGTGCATCGCCGCCATCACCGCCATCGGTGCCGCGTCCAACCAGACGTTCAGCAGCGTCGGCTCGTCCATCAAGCCGAGCTGAATGCCGACGCCGGTGTAACAAAATCCTCGCGGGCCGAGCCAGACCGGCTCGGCCCGCACCGCTTCCGGAACCCGTCCGCTCACCCCCCAACACGAGCCTTCCGAGGATCCCGCCGTGGCCACCGAACTGTCCGCCCCGCCTGTGATCACCGCCCCGAACCCCACCCCGGCCAAAGACGACTCGCTCGGCATCGACCGCGCGTTCATCTTCTCGATGGCCCGCGTGCCGCTCATCGGTCTCGCGTGGGTGGCGCTCGCGTGGGTGGCGAACCTGATCTGGACCGCCTGCCTGCCCGGCACCCTGAACTACGGCCCAATGATCGTGCTGGCCGCCGGCATGATCCTGGCCGCCGTCATCGACGGGTGGGCGTTCAAGGTGCCCAACTGGGTGACGCTCAGCCTGGTGGTGAGCGGCTGGTATGTGGGGTTGATGCACGACTGCGGCCTGGATCTGGTGCCCGGCTTCTACCCGGACGCGGGCATGAGCGGGGGCATCGGCGGCGCGCTCGTGGGCACGCTGCTCGGGTTCGTGCTGCTCTTCCCGATCCTGTTCATCCAGGGCATGGGCCAGGGCGACGTGAAGATGCAAATGGGCTTCGGCAGTTGGTGCGGCGCCCTGTTCGGCATGTGGGTGGGCGTGAGCGTGCTGCTGTGGGCTTTCTGTGTGGGGGTGATCGTGGGCGGCGTGTTCGCGGTGGTGATGATGCTCCTCCGCGGGCAGTTCGGGAAGAACAAGGAGAACTTCCAGGCCATCTTCGGCGACCTGCAAACCCTCTTCACCAAGGGGGCGAAGAAGGCGGCCGACCGGGCGAACAGCCGGCGGGCGAGCTGGGTGCGGCTGCCCTACGGCGTGCCCCTGTGCGTCGGCTTCCTCGGCTACCTGGCTTACCGGTTCGTGCTGGTCGCCCAGTGACCGCCGACGCCAACGGCGTCGTTCCCCCAGCCCAGGGTTGAGGACCGCAGGTCCGACACCCTGGGAAATCACCCCAACCCCACATCGACCCCGACGGGGTCGTTCACCAGCACGGTGAACGACCCCGTCGGGGTCGATGTGATTGGGTGCCGTGGATCCCAGGGTGTCGGTGCTTCGCACCTCAACCCTGGGCTGGGGGAACGACGCCGTTGGCGTCGAAGCGCCCCCACTGTCGGGTTCCTCGCTACCCGTCTTCGCCTGTCACCTCCATCTTCCGCTCTTGAGCGAATTCCGCCGTCCCCGCCGACCGATCACCTCCATGCCCTGTCCCCCACGCCCCGACCGGCGAACACACCACCATTGCGAAAGTAGGCAGGATCGGAATACCACACACGACCGGAAAGATTGAAGAGGTGGCGGGAGGGCGGACGAAAACAATGGCGTGATAAGACCGCTACACGGCGTAAACACGGTGACTCGGGAAGAAACGGTTCTGCCCTAACTTCCCTTGCGAAAGGAGAACTCCGTTCTAGGGTTCGTTGCCGCACCGGGCGTATCCCGTCCGGTTGAATGAGCGAACAACGAACCCGCCGGCCGTCGCGACCCAGCCGCGGGCGATTCCACCTGTCGCCGATTTCGCCGTCACCCCTCCCCCTCAGGTGGTGTCGGCCGTCGGGGGCGGGCGACCCGCGGGCGCGACTTGACTCCTCCGAGGGGCAGCCTGATGAAGCCGAAGAATCTGATCCTGATCGGTGTTGCGGTGCTGTGCGGTGGTGTGGCGGCCTTTCTGACCGCCCAGATGACCGCCGGCGCGAGCAAAAAGAAAGCGGACGTAGACATGGTGGAAGTGCCGGTGGCGGCCAAGGACATCCCGATCGGCACCAAGCTGCCGGCGAAGGAACTGGAGACGTTCTTCGTGAAGAAGAACTTCCCGCGGGAGGCGGTGCCGCCGAGCGCCATCCTGACCATCGAGGAGATCGGCGACAAGCGGACCATGCGGACCATCCACCAGGGCGAGACGGTGGGCGTGAGCGACGTGAACGCCAAGGGGTTCATCGACCCGCCGGACGGCATGGTGCTCATGACCGTCGGCATCGACCTGCCGCGGAGTGCCAGCGGGTTCGCCCTGCCGGGCTACCAGGTGATGCTGATCGCCACCAAGCACTCGCAGAAGAAGAACGTGGACATCGTGTTCCCGATCTTCCTCGACGCGCTGATCCTGGCGGTGGACACGAGCACCACGGCCCCGCAAGCGGGCGGGCAGAACGGCCAGGGCGGGGGGAGTGGGCAGGCGAGCGGGGCGACCGCGGCCGGCTTCCAGACGGTGGGCATGATGTCGTTCGCCGTCACCCCGGAGCAGTCCATCATCCTGGCGATGGTGGCGGACGGCGGGGCCACCCTGCGGATCGGCCTGCCCAACCAGTCGGAGGACAAGAAGAAGGTGGTGATCGACGGGTACAAGCACCTGATCCCCACCCGCGAGGAGATCCTGAACATCCTGGCCGACAAGTGGCCGGATGAGAACAAGGGCACCAGCGTCGCCGAGGCGCCCAAGGTGGAGACGGTCAAGGTGTGGGTGCCGACTGAGGCGGTGACCGCCGGCACGCAACTGACCCAGGAACTGCTGGAGAAGAAGTTCAAGGCGGTGGACTACCCGAAGGAGTTCGTGCAAGACGCCGCCGCCGGCGAGGAGAAAGACCTGCTCGACAAGTACGCCACCACCGATCTGGTGCCGAGCCTGATGGTGCCGAAGGCGCACCTGTCGAAGTCCGAGCCGAAGAAGGCGGAAGTGATCCCGGTCGAGCCGGGTAAGCCGATGGCGATTGCCGGGGCGAAGGCGGGGTTCAGCGATGACGCCGCCAGCCCGAAGGGCGACTCCGACACCAGCCCGAGCGTCGAGGTGAAGGAATACGTGTACGTGGCGATCACCACCCCGCAGGGGAAGAAGTATCAGAAGTTCGAGGTGACGCCGAAGGGGAACAGGTTCGTCGCGGACGTGTCCGAAGACGACTACCAGCAGCAACAGGACGGTAAGGGCGTCACGCCGAAGAAGTGACCTCTCGACTGTAGCCGGCCTCTGTGAGGCCGGTCGGAACCGGGGTCACAGACCCCGGCCACAGCAGCAGCAACCGCGGGTGACGGGCGGAAGGATTCGCCCCCACCCCCTCCCGCCGCCGACCGCGGCGGGCGACGTCAGCCCCGCCGGGTTTCACCGCCCGGCGTTCCCAGACCGCGACGGGGATCGTGTCCCCGACACCCTTGAGGGAGAGGTGAACGGATGCACCTGACCACGATTTTCCGCCGCCGCATGATCGCGGGGATGGCCGCTCTCGCCGGACTGGTGGGCGGCTCGGCGGTCGCGCAACAGCCGATGCCCGTGCCGGCCCAGCCGGGCAAGCAGGACGACTCCAGTGCCATCAAGGTCGGCAAGCTGGGCGAGTTGATCGTCCCGGTGTCCGGCCTGGCCACCTTCGACCCGAAATCCGGGTTGAAGATCACGGCCATCGACGTGAGCAACGGCGACGTGCTGGACGCCAAGGCGAACGCCCCCGAACTGAAGACGGTCCAACTGACCGGCAAGCTGGGTGGGGCGAGCAAGCTGACCATCACCTTCGCCGACCAGTCCAAGGCGACGTACACGGTGATCATTCAGCCGGACTACGAGCAGTTGAAGTTCGTGCTCAAGAAAGCAGTGCCGACGGCCAGCATCGAGGTCATCCCCGGTGTGGGCAACGTGATCATCCTGAGCGGCACGGTCAGCCGCCCGGAAGAAGCGGACACGGCCATCCGGATCGCCAGTAGCGCGGTCGGCGGCCAGACGCAGAACGTGATCAACGCTCTGAACGTCGGCGGCTCGCAGCACGTGGCGATTGACGTGACGGTCGCCCAGGTGGACCGCACGGAGATCAAGGAGCGCGGGTTCGCGTTCGGCGTGTTCGGCCAGAACTTCAACATCTCGAACGTGCTCGGCGGGCTGGCCAGCCTGCCGCAAGGCGGGGCGGCGGGCGGCAACCCGCTCCAGATCGGGTCGGCGAACATCGCCTTCAGCATCGTGCCCGGCCAGTTCGTCGGGGCGCTGCGGGCGCTGCGGACGGAAGGGCTGGCGAAGTTCCTGAGCGAGCCGAAGCTGGTGACGATGTCCGGGCGGCCGGCGCTGCTCCGGGCGGGCGGCCGACAGGCGGTACTCAGCCCGACCGTCGGGCTGGGCGGGGCCGGGGCCATCCTGGAGCCGGTGGGCACCGAGCTGGAAGTGCTGCCCATCGTGCGGGGCGACGGGAAGATTTACCTGGAACTGAACCCGCGGATCACGTCGGTGAACAACGGCCGCGGGATCAACACCAGCAGCGGGTTCACGCCGGGGTTCAACGAGCAGCAGACCCGCACCAGCGTGGTGCTCGAGCCGGGCCAGACGTTCGCCATCGCCGGCCTGCTCGAAACGAGCGTGCAGGCGAGTGCCGAGAAGGTGCCTTACCTGGGCGACATGCCGCTGATCGGCACCGCCTTCAGCAGCGTGCGGCACGAGGAGCGGGAGACGGAACTGCTCATCCTGGTGACCCCGCGGCTGCAAGAGGCGATGAACTGCGACCAGGTGGGCAAGCGGGTGCCGGGCAAGGAGACCCGCACGGTGGACGATTATGAGCTATTCCTTGAGGGGCTGGTGGAAGCCCCCCGCGGGCAGCGGAAGGTGTGGAACGGGCGGCAGGCGGGATACAACACGGCCTGGAAGTGCAACCCGGCCGGCTTCCCGTGCATGGGCAACGTGTGCGGACAGGGCGGGTGCAACGGCGGCCTGCTGCCCGCCCCGGCCTTGCTGAAAGCCCCGTGCCCGACCGACCTGGCCCCCATCGGCCCGACCTCCGGGGTGGCCCCGGTGGTGCCGAGCGGGAGTGTCATCCCGAGCGGCGGGTACGCCCCGCTGAACGGACCGCGAATCGACAGGTGAGCCGGGCGGATTGACTGAGCAGTAACCACGGGCGGGCGGGTCACATCGACCCGCCCGCCGGTGCCCCGACCAGACTGACACCCCGCGCGACATCCGACCTCGGTGGCAGACCATGCAACGAATTGCGATCGTTGACCCGACCGATTCCAGCCGCGAATCCCTCCGCACCCTGTTGCTCGGGGTCGATTTCGTTTGGCTCGAAGCCGAGTGTACGCGGTACGAATACTTCTTCGACGTGATCCAGCAGTCGATGCCCGATTTGGCCGTCGTGTCGCTCGACGCCGACAAGGGCAAAGCACTTCAGATGATCGGCGAGCTGTCGGTCGAACACCCGAAGCTGCCCATCCTCACCATCAGCCAGGACCACCAGGCGCTGCTCCAGTCCCTTCAGAAGGGGGCGAAGTATTTCCTCACCCACCCGGTCGGCCTGGAAGACATGCTGGCCGCCCTGCGACGCGCGCTGGGCGAGTCCTCCGGGACGGGCGGCGATCAGGTGATGGGCGGCGCGCCCACACGGCAGCAGAACGCCGGGCAGATCATCGCCGTCCTCGGCTCCCGCGGCGGGGTGGGCACCACCAGCATCGCGGTCAACCTGGCCGCCACCCTGGCCGCCGCCCTGCCCGACGACCCGGCCGCCGGCGTCGCCCTGGTGGACCTCGACCTGGCCCTCGGCGACGCCGACATCGCCATCGAGGTGAACGGCATGGAGAACATCTCCATCGCCGACCTGGCCCGCAACATCGAACGCCTGGACATGAACTTCCTCCGCCGGGCGCTCGTCCGGCACGACGCCAGCCGCGTGTCCATTTTGCGGCACCCGCTGGAAATCCAGGACGTGGGCGTGCTGCACGAGGGGCACATCGAGCGGATCATCAACCTGCTCAAGATCAGCTACTCGCACCTGGTGCTCGACCTGAGCAAGGCGGTGCTGCCGACCGACATGATGGCCCTGCGGCTGGCCGACACCATCCTGCTGACGGCCCAACTGGAGCTGAGCAGCCTGCGGAACGTGGTGCGACTGCTGCACCTGCTCGGGCAGGAGGGTGGGCTGACCGAGAAGGTCCGCATCCTGGTGAACAAGGTGGGGTCGGAGGCGGTGGAAGAGGGCATCAGCCTGAAGAAGGCGGAAGAGGTGATCGGCAAGCCGATCTTCTGGCAGATCCCGAACGACGCCAAGGCGGTGATCGCCGCCCGCGTGGCGGGCGAGCCGCTGATCCGCCACAACCCGAAGTGTCGCGCCCAGCAGGCGCTGTTCGGCCTGGCCCAGACGCTGGCCGGTCGCACCGCCCCGCCCGAACCGAAGTCGAAAGCCGGGTGGAGTCTGTTCGGCAAGAAGTGACCGCGGGCCGACGCCGCGGGGAAGGATCGCACCACCGTTTCGCACCATTGAGGCCGCCCGATGTCCCGGTTGCAGCAAGGCATCTCGAAGCTGAACAGCCTGAGCGCGCAAGGCGGCAGCGCGAGCACGGGCATGTCCCGGCTTTCCAGCCCGAGCTTCGGCGGGTCGGGCAGCGGCGGGGGCAAGAACTTCGAAGAGCTGAAGCGGCAGATCCACTCGAAGCTGGTCGAGCGGCTCGACCTGTCGCGGGTGAAGGACCTGGCGTCCGACGCCATGCGGCGGGACATCCGCCGGGCCATCGAACACCTGTGCGACACCGAGAACCCGCTGCTCAACCGCATCGAGCGGGAGAAGTTGATCGAGGAGATCCTCGACGAGACGCTCGGGTTCGGCCCGCTCGAACCGCTCTTGAAAGACCCGACGGTGTCCGAAGTGATGGTGAACGGGCCGAAGAAGATTTACGTCGAGCGCCGCGGCAAGATCGAGAAGAGCGACGTGACCTTCCGCGACAACGACCACCTGCTACAGATCATCGACCGCATCGTGTCGAAGGTCGGGCGGCGGGTGGACGAGACCAGCCCGCTGTGCGACGCCCGCCTGCCGGACGGCTCGCGGGTGAACGCCGTCATCGGCCCCATCGCCCTGGACGGGGCGTCGCTCAGCATCCGGCGGTTCGGGGCCACCCCCCTGAAGCTGGAAGACCTGCTCAACTACAAGGCGTTCACCCCGGAAATGGCCATGCTCCTGGAAGGGGCGATCAAGGCGCGGCTGAACGTGCTCATCTCCGGCGGTACGGGTTCGGGCAAGACGACGCTGCTGAACACGCTGAGCGCGTTCATCCCCGGCGACGAGCGGCTGGTGACCATCGAGGACGCGGCCGAACTGCAGATGCAACAAGACCACATCGTGCGGCTGGAGACCCGCCCGCCGAACATCGAGGGGAAGGGGGCGGTCACCTGCCGCGACCTGGTGAAGAACGCCCTGCGGATGCGGCCCGACCGCATCATCGTCGGCGAGTGCCGCGGGTCGGAGGCGCTGGACATGCTCCAGGCCATGAACACCGGTCACGCCGGCAGCATGACGACGCTCCACAGCAACACCCCCCGCGACGCCCTCGCCCGGTTGGAAACGATGATCATGATGGCCGGCGTGGAACTGCCCATCAAGGCCATGCGGCAGCAGATCAGCTCGGCCGTGGACCTGATCATTCAGGTGAACCGCATGCAGGGCGGCCCGCGGAAGATGTGCAGCATCACGGAGGTGATGAACATGGAGCAGGACATCATCATCATGCAGGAGATCTTCCGGTTCAAGCAGATGGGGGTGGACCAGAACGGCCGGGCGTTCGGCCAGTTCGAGGCCACCGGCGTGCGGCCCACGTTCGTCCAGCGGTTGGAGCAGAAGGGCATCAAGCTGCCGAGCAACATGTTCACGGAGCGGGTTCTGTCCCGCGACTGAAGTCGATCGGGCTAGCCCGACACCCCGCAAACCATCGGGCACGGCCCGACCTACGAGCAAGACACCCCGGAACCCGCACCATGGACCCTTTGATTCTCTCGATCATCGTCGGCGCGCTGGTGGTGGGCGGCGTCCTCGCCGCCGCCTTCGCCCTGACCGGCCGCGGCACCACCCGCGCGGCCGAGCGGCTGGACGCGCTCGTTGGGCGGAACACCCGCAAGGACTCGTCCGCCGACATGCTGCTGAAGCAGGCGTTGCAGGAGGTGGACAAGAAGACGCTGCTGGACAAGCTGACGCCCACCTTCCTGAACCTGAACAAGATGATCGAGCAGGCGGACGCCAACTTCAAGCCGAGCACCCTGTTCGGGGTCGGTCTGCTGGCGGCCGCCGTCACCGGGGTGGCCGTCGCCCTCATGGTCAACCTGTACGTCGCCCCGGTGGTCGCCCTGGTGGCGTTCAGCGCGCCGTTCATGTGGCTGCTGTGGAAGCGGAAGAAGCGGCTGGACACGTTCGCCAACCAACTGCCCGAGGCGATGGAACTGATCGCCCGCGCCCTCCGCGCCGGGCACTCGCTGTCCGCCGGCCTGCACGTGGTGGCGGAAGAAATGCCCGCCCCCATCGCCAAGGAGTTCGGCCGGGTGTACGAGGAGCAGAACCTGGGCATCACGCTCGACGAGGCGCTCAACGGCCTGTGCGGGCGGGTGCCCAACCTGGACCTGAAGTTCTTCGCCACGAGCGTGATCATCCAGCGGCAGACCGGGGGCGACCTGGCCGAAATCCTCGACCGCATCGGGCACGTCATCCGCGAGCGGATCAAGATCCTCGGCCAGGTGAAGGCGCTCACGGCCGAAGGGCGGCTGTCCGGCATCGTGCTCATCGCCCTGCCCATCGGCCTGTTCATCCTCATGCTGTGGATGAAGCCGGACTACATCGAGCTGCTGTGGAAGGACCCGATGGGCCAGATGATGTCCATCGGGGCCATCATCTCCATGCTGGTGGGCACCTACGCCATCAAGAAGATCGTGGACATCAAAGTCTGAGCGGTCAGCAGTCAGCGGTCAGCGGTCTGCCGAGCAG
>JANNDF010000205.1:0-2320 GCA_031387445.1 Planctomycetia bacterium | reverse complement strand
AATCATTGTAGCCGTAGTTGCGGATCAGGCGAGCCTTCACCACGTCGATTTTCTCCTGCGTCGCCCGGTCCACGACGTTACTCACCAGACTCGTCAGCTTGATCGTGTCCTTCTGGTCCTCGAACAGCTTCAGTTCCAGTGCCTTCTGGAGCCGCTCGTTGGTGCGGTAGTCGAACTTCTTGCCGTCGAGGGCGAGCGCGCCGATGTAGTTCATGATCTCGCGGCGGAAGTCGTCCTTGCGGCCCTCGGGGATGTCGATCTTCTCTTCGACCGACCGCATCAGCCGCTCGTCCGGCTCCTCGTCGCGGCCGGTGAAGCGGTTCCGCACCTTGTCCCGCACGGTGTACGCCTTCACGTTGTCGATGTAGTTGCCGCACACGCGGGTCAGGGCCTCCTCGTCGGCGGCGATGGCCCGCTGCACCTCATTCTTCACCACGTCCTCGTACTCCTCCCGCACCACGCTCAGCAGCTCGCGGAAGAAGCGGAACTGCTCCTCGTCCTTGATGAGGGCGTGGTGCCGCAGGCCGGCCTCCAACTCGTGCATGACCATGAACGGGTTGATGTTGTCCTCGTCCGGGTGGGACACCAGCGCGTTCGAGATCTTGTCCTGGATGTACCGCGGGCTGATGCCGGTCATGCCCTCGTGGGTGGCCTCCTTCTTCAGGTCGATGACGTTGTCTTCGGTGAAGCCGGGCAGCGTCTTGCCGTTGTACAGCTTCAGCTTCTGGAGCAGGCTGAGGCTGGCGTGCTTGGGCGGGGTGAGGCGGGTGAGGACGGCCCACATGGCCGCCACCTCGACGGTGTGCGGGGCGATGTGCTTGCCCTTCACCTTGTCCACGTTGAAGTCCTTCTCGTAGATCCGCACCTCGTCCCGCAGGCGGGTCACGTACGGGATGTCGATCTTCACCGTCCGGTCGCGGAGGGCTTCCATGAACTCGTTGTTCTGGAGCCGCTTGTACTCCGGCTCGTTGGTGTGGCCCAGAATCACCTCGTCGATGTCCGTCTGGGCGAACTTCTTCGGCTTGATCTTGTGCTCCTGGCTGGCCCCGAGCAGGTCGTACAGGAAGGCCACGTCGAGTTTGAGCACCTCGATGAACTCGACCAGCCCGCGGTTGGCGATGTTCAGTTCGCCGTCGAAGTTGAACGCCCGCGGGTCGGAATCGCTCCCGTACTCGGCGATCTTGCGGTAGTTCATGTCGCCGGTCAGCTCGGTGCTGTCCTGGTTCTTCTCGTCCTTCGGCTGGAAGGTGCCGATGCCCACGCGGTCCTTCTCACTCAGCACCAGGCGGTACACCTTCACCTCGTTCCGCAGCATGTCCACCCAGTCGCCGTCGTACTTGGCCAGGCGGGCCTTGAACTCGAACCGGCTGTACGGGCACAGGTCGCCCTTGATCTTGATCTCGTACTGGTACGGCTTGGCGCAGTTCTCGTTGAGCGTGGCGAGCAGGCTGGGGCGGTGTTCCTCGGGCACCAGTTGCAGCGGCTCGCCGTGCATCGGGTCTTTGGCGTAGGTGCCGTCGGGGTTCTTCCAGGCGAAGCTGCACAGGGTGCCAGCGTCGCTCCGGCTGTACTCCTCCAGCCCCCGCTTGAGCAGGCGGGCGATGGTCGATTTGGCACTGCCCACCGGCCCGTGGAGCAGGATCACCCGCCGCTCGGTGCCGTACCCGAGGGCGGCGCTCTTGAACGTGTTCACCAGTTGCATGAGCGAGCGGTCGAGTCCGTAGATGCCGTCCCCGTGCCGGCTGGCGAAGTCGGTGAAGAACTTGTACCGGCTGAACTTGTCCTTGTTCTCGTAGATGTCTTCGGTGCCGTGCGACATGATCATGTCGTACAGCCGCTGGAAGGCGGTGCGGGTGACGGCGGGGTGCGCGATCACCAGGTCCAGGTACTCGGCGAACGACCCTTCCCAGTTCAGCTTCTTGAAGTCGGTCAGGTCGAGCTTCGATTTCAGGGTGTCCAGGATGGCGGATGCTGAGGGCATTCGGTGTAACTCCGTGGGCGGTGTGGCAACCGTGCGTCGGGCGTGCCCGTGTGGGAAGAGGCAAAGACAAGGACGGCGGGCGGGCCGCGGGGTTCGGGCACCGCGGCCGTCGCGGCCGGGGAGGGGCGACCCGGCGGGGTCGGCGAATCACGCGAACGTCTGGCACCGAATTCTAACCCGGACGGGGTGTCCGATCCAGAGTGAAGCCCGTCAGTGCGGGGCGCGGAACGCGAGGTGCCGGATGAAAGGGCACGTCAAACGGCCGGGCCGTGGCGGGGGGTTCGGTGTGGGATGGGCCGGCACGGGCCGGGGGAACTCCGCCCACCGGCTTACGCACTC
>JANNDF010000840.1:0-2981 GCA_031387445.1 Planctomycetia bacterium | reverse complement strand
GGGCGGCGGCCAAGCGGACAATCCCGGAGGTGGAGGAGTTGCTCGGGCAGTTGACCGACACCTTCACGCCGCAGGAATGCCGCAACTACTTCCGCAGTTGTGGCTACCCGGACGCTACACCATCACGGGAACCGCTCTAATCTCACGGTACGATTCGTCAGTACGGATTGGTGGTCCGCTGGGTACGAGTGAAGCTGTGGTGAATCGAAAAGGAGATGACAGGGTAGCGGTCGGCGTCTGAGGGACGGTGGGTAGTGATTGGACAACAGCTTGGAGTTCGGTTCGTTCGACGGGAGATGTGTTCCTCCAAATGGTCTCGAACCAAACGCCGAGTTCTTCCACATCCTCCACTTTCTCGGTCAACGCGCTCATCTCCACCCGCTCGGTGATGCCCATCCGAGTGAGGTTCGCGGAGCCGAGGATCGCGACAGTATCCGTCAGCACGACTTTCGCGTGGAGATTCGGGCAGTGATGGATGAGGTCGGAGTGGTTCAAGATGAACTCGACGATTCCGGGGCGAGCGGTTGGTCCGTGCGACTGGAGCCACGCCGTCACGTCGGTGAGGAGTTGCCAGGACTTCGCTCTGGCGATGATTCGGTGCAAGTATTCGACGCCGAGGTAGGGGCACGCGATGCGGACGTGTTTGTCGGCGACCATCCCCATGATTGCTGCGTCGATAGGCGACACGTCCTGCGTCGTCTGGTGCGGTGGGTGGTAGATCAGCTTCATACCCGTTGGGCTACCGTCGGCACGGAATTCGTCAAGCGAAGCTGATAGGTTCGGTCGTCGATGCCCTGATCGAATAGGTACGCAGCATCCTGAACGGTGATAGAATTCCCCCGTCTCGCCCGCCGAGGTCCGCATGACATTCGCACTCACTCTTCCCGCCGAGTTGGAAGCCCGCCTCCGCTCCGAAGCGGAGCGCTGCGGCCAACCGGCTGACGCGCTCGCCGTTCAACTCCTGGATCGGCACTTGCCCGCAGACCGTCGCACCGCCGCTCTCGAACTCCTCCGCGGCTGGGCGGAAGAGGCCGAACACCTCACCGACGCCGAGGCGGAAGAGAACGCTGCCGTCCTCCGGGCTATCGACGCCAGCCGTTCGTCGAATCGATCACTCTTCCCCGAACTGGCCGAGAAATCGCCGTGAGCAAAGTGGTGCTACTCGACGCCGGGCCGCTCGGGTTGCTGTGCACCCCGCCGAAGAAGGCGAACGCCGCTGCGTGCATCCGTTGGCTGTCCACACTCGTCACCGCCGGGGTGCGGGTCATCGTCCCCGAAGTCACTGACTACGAGGTCCGACGCGAGTTGATCCGGTTGAACAAGACCGCAAGCCTGGCTCAGTTGGACGCGCTCGCGCTGGCCACCGAGTACCTGCCGATCACCACCGCGGCCATGCGGCGGGCGGCCGAGTTGTGGGCTATCGCTCGACAGACCGGACAACCCACCGCCGGCGACAACACCATCGATGCCGATGTCATCCTGATCGCCCAGGCCCAGACGTTGGGAGTACCCGGCGTGGTCATCGCCACCACCAACGTCGGGCACTTGAGCCGGTTCACCGCCGCCGAGGTGTGGTCCAACATCACCCCGTGACCGGTGCTACGGGCGGGCACCAGCGTCACCGGATCACCTTCCTACTGAACGCCACGATGAACAGGCCGAACAGGAGCGTGCCCATGATCGACTCGATCATGACGGCCACGTTGATCCACCCCTTGGCGATCTCGCGGATGCCACCCATGCCCGACGTGAACACGCTCACGCTGTTCACGAACCCGATCATCAGCCGGTTGCCCAGGTCGGTCTTGTCGCCGTCGAACGGCGGCTTCTCGGCGTAGAACGACTCCACGTTGCACGCATACAGGATGGCGAACCCGAGGATGATGCACAGGGCCATCCGCACCGCCCGGCCGGGGTGCGTGCCGTACCCGCAGCCGACGTCCAGGAACAGCCAGTCGCAGAACCGCCGCACCTTGCCGAACGGCCGCAGCCAACTGCACGGCTTCGCCCGCCGCTGGTTCACCTTGAAGCGGTAGAACGCCCAGTCCTCGTGGTCGAAGCGGTGCAGGTTCTGGTAGCTCTTCTTGAGCGTGCCGTACTCGTGCATGGCGTCGGCGTGCCGGCCCTCTTGCTCGCTCGCCAGCCGGCCGGTCACTTGCTCCGGGTTCACCAGGATCCGCTCGGCCACCGCGTTCAGGAACGCGAACCGCATGTCCGGCCCGCTCTCGATGGCTTCCAGGTAGCAGAAGTCGGGCAGCTTCGCCTTGCTCAGGTCGAGCGCCTTCTCGAACCGGCTGCCGTCGGCCGAGAACTTCTTCGGCACGCTCGACCCGCGGAACAGGAAGTCGCCGTGGAACGTGCTCTTGCTCAGCACGAACCCCTGCCCGCAATGCACCGAGCGGAAGTCGGCCTCCTGCTTGAAGTCGCACCCCCTCACGTCCACCCAGCAGTGCAGCTTGGCCTCCCAAAAGCTGGCCTTGCTCTCGAACGTGTTGTCCGAGAACGCCAGCTTGCTGTTCACCTCGGTGAACGCCGCGTTGAACAGCCCCTTCACCGTCATCTTGCTGAACGTCGGCTTGTTCAGCACGCTGTGGCCGAGGTCGAACCCGGCGGCGAACACGCACCCGCGGGTGACGCTCAGACGGTCGATGCTGCAGTGGGCGAACGTCACGTCGGCGGCGAACGTCGCGCCTTCGAGTTCGGGCTGAATGAGCGTGCAGTTGCGGAACCGCACCGGCAGTTCGAACGCCCCCTTCAGCCGCAGCTTCCGCACGCGGGCGTTGAACACCTCTTTGCCGGCGCGGAGCAACTCCAGCACCTGAAGGGGCGACAGTTCGGCCTTCGCCGCTGCGTGTTCCTCGCCGGTCACGTCCGGGGCGGCGAACACTTGCGGATCGTCTTGTTCGGTCACGGCTGTCCCTCGGCGGTGGTTCGGAGTGGTGTACGAACCGGGACAGGGCGAGGGGGGAGGGGGTTCACTG
>JANNDF010000806.1:0-4235 GCA_031387445.1 Planctomycetia bacterium | reverse complement strand
CGGCGTAAAGCGACTCCCCCACGCTCGAGTCCAGGTAGCCCGTTGCATTCCCATTTCGTCGGGGTATCATCGGGGCGCGGGGATCACGGCTGGCGTCCTCCCGCCATTCGATCCCCTTGGGAGGGTCAAGCCATGTTTAAGATGTTCCGCGTCCACGTGTACCACGCCCCGGTGGACGACAAGCCGGGCGGCACGGCGATGCGGCTGAAGGTGCTGGCGGAAGCGGGCGTTCACCTGGAGTACGTCCACAGCGAGCGGGCGGAGGGCAAGCCGGGGATGGGCGACTTGTACGTCGTCCCGAAGCAGGTGAAAGCCGAGTTCGACATGATGAAGAAGGTCGGCTTCCACGAGGTGCAAGAGCCGATCGTCATGCGGTTCCAGGGGGACGACCGCACCGGCCTGGGCGGGCGGGTGACGATGGAGTGGGAGAAGGCGGGCATCAACCTGCACGGGCTGATGATGACCGTGCTGGACGGCAAGTTCATCGGGTTCGCCCACTTCGACACCGCCGACGACGCCAACAAGGCCGCCCAACTGCTGGCCGAGTTGGGAACCAAGGATTGAGGAAGGTGCCGCGGGGACGAACTGCACCCTGGAGCGGGCGCCGCTCGACCCGCGGCCCTTGCCACTTGCGGCGGCTCGCTATGATGTTGGTTTCCCCCGTGCCCGACTCATGACGCCACCCATCGGGTTCCTCGGTGCCGGACAGATGGCCACCGCCCTGGCCAAGGGGTGGATCGCGGCCGGGTTGCTCGACCGCACCACCGCCGTTGCGTCCGACCCGTACCCCGCCGCCTGGACGCGGTTCGCCGCCGAAACCGGCGTGCGTGTGGTGGACACCAATCCCGCCGTCCTCGCCGCGTGTCGGTTGATCGTGCTGGCCGTCAAGCCACAGGTGATGCCGGCGATCCTCGCCGAACTCCGCCCACACGTGACTCCCGATCACCTGTTCGTCTCCATCGCAGCCGGCGTCACGCTCGATCAACTGTCCGACTACCTCGGCCGCGACACTCGGATTGTTCGCGTCATGCCGAACACTCCAGCACTCGTCGGCGCGTCCGCCGCCGGCTTCGCCGCCGGTGCCGCTGCCACGTCGCAGGATGTCGATCTGGTCGGCAAGTTGTTCGCCGCCGTCGGCACCGCCTTCCCGCTCCCGGAAAAGTTGCTCGATGCAGTGACCGGGCTGAGCGGCAGTGGGCCGGCGTTCGTGTACGTGTTCATCGAGGCGCTGGCCGACGGCGGGGTGCGGGCCGGTCTGCCGCGGGAGGTGGCGCTGAAACTGGCGGCGCAGACGGTGTTCGGGTCGGCGAAGATGGTGCTGGAAACCGGCACGCACCCGGCGGCGTTGAAGGACGCTGTCGCCAGCCCCGGCGGGACGACCATCGCCGGCCTGCACGCGCTGGAACGCGCTGGGTTCCGCGCCGCCGCAATGGACGCCGTGACCGCCGCCACCAGCAGAGCAACAGAGCTTGGGAAAAAGGACTAACCACAGAGGCACAGAGACACAGAGAAGAATGGGTCGTGTCTTCTCTGTGCCTCTGTGGTTAGTCTTCCGGGTAACCATTATGCCAACCGATCTCGTGCTGATCTTCGACTTCGGCTCGCAGTTCGCGCAGCTCATCGCCCGGCGGGTGCGGGAGTTGAACGTGTTCTGCCAGATCGTCCGGCACGACCTGCCTGCCGAGCGGGTGAAGGCGCTCAACCCGAAGGGCATCATCCTGTCCGGTGGGCCGATGAGCGTGTACGAGCCGGGTGCCCCGCACTGCGACCCGACCATTTTCGACCTGGGCGTGCCGGTGCTCGGCATCTGCTACGGCATGCAGTTGATGTGCCACTTCATGGGCGGGAAGGTCGGCGGCAGTTCACACACCCGCGAGTACGGCCGGGCCAGCTTGAAGGTGACGGACGCGAGCACCCTGTTTCGCGGGTATCCGTCTGAAAGTACGGTGTGGATGAGCCACGGCGATCAGGTGCAGACGGCCGACGGGTTCGTCCCGCTCGCCGAGACCGCCGACTGCCCGCTGGCCGCCGTCAGGCACCCGTCCAAGCCGGCGTTCGGCCTCCAGTTCCACCCGGAGGTGAACCACACCCCGCACGGCGGCATCCTCCTGGCGAACTTCCTCCGCGACGTGTGCGGGTGCGCCGGCGATTGGAAGATGAGCAACTTCATCGACCAGACGGTCGAGAGCGTGCGGCAGCGGGTGGGCAACAAGCGGGTGATCTGCGGGCTGAGCGGGGGAGTTGATTCGAGCGTGTGTGCCGCCCTGCTGGTGAAGGCCATCGGCAAGCAGGTGGCGTGCATCTACGTGGATAACGGGCTGATGCGGGCGGGCGAAACGGAGGTGGTGCGGCACACCTTCCGCGACTGGTTCCAGGCCGATTTGCACGTCGTCGATGCCGGCGAGCGGTTCATGACGGCGCTCAAGGGGGTGACCGACCCGCAGGAGAAGCGGAAGGCCATCGGCCGGGTGTTCATCGACGTGTTCCGGCACGAGGCGAAGAGCATCCCCGACGCCCACTTCCTCGCACAAGGCACGCTCTACCCGGACGTGATCGAGAGCGGCGGCAGTGCCGACGGCCCGGCGGCGACGATCAAGCTGCACCACAACGTCGGCGGGCTGCCGAAGGAACTCGGCTTCGAACTGATCGAGCCGCTTCGCGACCTGTTCAAAGACGAGGTGCGGCGGCTCGGCAAAGATCTCGGGCTGCCCGATGAAGTGGTGTGGCGGCACCCGTTCCCTGGCCCCGGTTTGGCCGTGCGGTGCCTGGGTGAAGTGACCGAAGAGAAACTGCACGTCATCCGCCAGTGCGACACCATCTTCCTGGATGAGTTGCACCGCAGCGGGTGGTATCGCCAGACGAGCCAGGCGTTCGCCGTGCTGCTGCCGGTGCAGAGCGTGGGCGTGATGGGCGACGGCCGCACCTACGAGAACACCGTCGCCTTGCGGTGCGTGCAGACCGACGACTTCATGACGGCCGACTGGAGCCACCTGCCGCACGACCTGCTCGCCCGCGTGTCCACTGCCATCATCAACCGGGTGAAGGGCGTGAACCGCGTGGTGTACGACGTGAGCAGCAAGCCGCCGGCGACCATCGAGTGGGAGTAACCGGAATTGCGGAGCGTGGAGTGCGGATTGCGGAGTGAAGAAATGGTCCGAGCCGACATCTGTGCCGCCGACGACTTCGACACCCAGGCGAGGCTCGTCCAGGTTCTCCACGACCTCGGGTTCGTCGCCGACGACACCTGGCACGACGACCACACGTTCGGCATCGGCCACACGCGGTATCGGTTGGGTGAGCGGGAGTTGAGCGTCTTCAAGGATGTGTGGATCGTGGACCTCGCCGGGCCGCAAGAGTTGGTGGAAGCCGTTTTGCGTGGGCTGAGCCAGTAGGCGAACCCGGCCCGCAAGGGCCGTGGGTGGCGTCCTCAGCCACACGATCCAACACCCGCCGACCTTGCGGTCGGGGTTGCCCAGAACGTCCCGCGTAACAACCCGCTCGTCGCTCCGCCCGGTCCGCCCGTATATTCCCCTCAGTCCTCCGCTCGTCTCCGCGAGGTGTTGCTATGCCCCGCTCGTTGCTCGGCCTGTTCGCCCTGGCAGTGGCCTGCCTGCCGGCTCTCGCCCAGGCACCTATTCCCACCGACGCGGTGAAAGCCGGCATCGCCAAATTCAAGGAGGAACGCGCGGACGCGGAGAAGACGTTTACCAAGGACGAACTGGCCGCGGCCGACGAGCAGGCGGCGAAGGCCGATGTGGCCCTGGCCGCCGGCAACACCGAGCAGGCCAGTCGGCTCATCACCGAAGCCCGCTGGCAACTGCCGGTGCAGCAGAAGAACCTGCCGGAGAACGTGTCCCGCGTGCTGGGGGCCGCCCGCCTGCGGCACGGCGACCGGGTGAACTCCCTCGCCTACTCGCCGGACGGCACTCGTCTTGCGTCGGCGTCGAAGGACGGCACCGTGAGGGTGTGGGACGTGGGCAACGGCCGCGAACTGGCCGTGTACCGCGGGCACGAAGGCGCGAAGGTGGTGGAGGAGGACAACACGAAGAAGCCGAAGGTGGAAGCGGTGAACGAGTTCCGCGCGCCGGGCGTGTGCTTCAGCGCCGACGGCAAGCGGGTGGCCAGCGCCGGCAGCACCGAGATCCACATCTGGGAGGCCGACACGGCCAAGCCGATCAAGGTGCTCAAGGGGCACACGAAGGACGTGCTGTGCGTGGCCTTCGCGCCGAAGTCGG
>JANNDF010000754.1:0-9126 GCA_031387445.1 Planctomycetia bacterium | reverse complement strand
GCAGGGAGCGGGTGCCAGCCACCCGCTCGTACAGGTGGTTGGCACCCGCTCCCTGCCGGTCGCGGTTTCGGTCCTCTCACTTCCGCTTCTTCACCTCCCAGTCCTTCTTCTGCGGGCCGGGCGTGACGGTCAGTTTGATGGTGGAGTTGTCGTTGAACTGGGGGTCGATCAGCTCCACCACCTTGTCCACCGTCGGGCTGTCCGGGGTGTCGTACATCTTCGTCTTTCCGACCACCTTGTTCGCCCGGATGGTCACCTTCACGTCGCCGGGGGCGAGCGTGGCGGTGTACTTGCCGTCCGTGATCGTCGCGTCCACCGGGCGGGCGTCCGGGCCGGTCGGCTCGAACCGGATCAGCCCGTCCTTGAGCGGCTCCTGGTCCATCGTCACCGTGCCGCTGACGGTGCCTTCGGGCGGGCCGCCGCAGCCGGCGACGAACGCCAGCACCAGGGCGGCCACCGCCGCCCGCAGAGTTCGGGGCATGTGTGTCACCGTGGGAGAGGGGTCGGGTCAGTTCTGCTGGATCACCTCGCCGCCGTTCATCGTGCCGTAGGCCCGCCACGTGACCGGTGCGACCGAGTTCGCCATGAACCTCACGCTGCCGTCGCCGAGGAGCACGTTCACCCCGCCGGTGTGCTTGCTGCGGGCCGACTTGTGCGAGTTGCCCGACCCGGAAGTGGTGCACGGCGGGTTGCGGCCGTTGTTCAGGCAGTACGGGGTCACGTCGGTGCCGGCGTTCGGCGTGTTGATGGTCATGAACTGCGTACACGGGCGGTCGTCGTTCAGGAAGTCGCCGCGGATGTCGAAGTCGGTGTCCGCCCCGGCCATGATGATCTCGGACATGAGCAGGGTGTTCGACGTGCCGTCGGTGATGCCCACCAGCGTCACCTTGCGGGGGCGGCTGGCGGAGGCGTTGTCCTCGTACCCGAACGGGGCGGTGCCCAGACCGGCGTTCTGGGCGGCGTCGGCGTTATTGATCGGCACCGCCTGGTTGCCCCAGTTGATCACGTAGTTGCTCCGCGCTCGCCAGTAGATGTCGCCCTGCCAGATGGCCCCCGGCCGGTCACTCGGGCAGTAGTACAGCGGGGCGGTCTTGGCGTAGATGCCATTGGTGGTGCCGGTGACGGTGTTCGGCGTCTGATAGAAGTGCCGGGTCTGGTCGAAATTGGCGTAGTGGCTGCCTTGTTCCACATACGGCCACGTCAGGACGGCCCACACCCGGCGGGGGTTGTTCTGGTTGCCCTGGGGCAGGAAGCCCATGGCGTCGTGGTGGCCGTGCATGGCCAGCCCCCACTGCTTCAGGTTGTTCTGGCACTTCATACGGGCGGCGGCTTCGCGCACCTTCTGCACGGCGGGCAGGAGCAGGCCGATCAGGATGGCGATGATGGCGATCACCACCAGCAGCTCAATGAGCGTGAACGCCGACCGACGGGACGGGAGACGGGTCATGACACAGGCTCCAGAAGGAAAGAATGGGAGCAACAGAGCGACTGACGGGCGGACGCACGAGACATGGGCGACTGACGGCAGGAGTGTAACCTTTTGCCCGGATTAATGCCAGCCATCAAACGAGAAAACCGCAACAGCCGACCCGGCCGCACCCGGACAGGACCGGGTATGATCGGGCGGAGACTCTTCGCTCACCCGCGTCGCTCATAAAATCCCTGTACGGTGGCCGCTCTCTCGCCGCCGTAACCTCCGGGGTCGGGATCATGGATTTCGCGCTACCGCCGGTCGGGGAAGGGTTGATCGAGGTGGAACTCATCCGCTGGATGGTGTCCGCCGGCGACAAGGTGAAGCGCGGCCAGTCGCTCGTGGAGGTGATGTCCGACAAGGCGACGATGGAAGTGCCGTCGCCGTTCGTCGGCACGGTGGGCGAAACCCTGGCCGAGCCGGGTGCGAAGGTGAAGGTGGGGCAAGTGGTGATGCGGTACTCGCCGGCCGATGCCCCGGTCGAGGCCACCCCAAGCCCGATTCGGGTGCCTGTGGTGCGTGGCGAACTGTCGGGTGTCATGGGCGGAGTGGGCGGCTCGAACGGGCGGTCGGCGGTGCTGCCACCACCTTCGGCCGGGCAAATGGTGGCGGCCGCCCCCTCGGTGCGGCTGCTCGCCCGCAAGTTGAGCGTGGATTTGGCCCGCGTGCGGGGGAGCGGTCCCGGCGGGCGGGTGCTGCTGGACGACCTGTTGCAGTTCATCGCCCCGGCGGGCAAACCGGGTGAGATGCCGAAGCGGGACGACGACCGGCCGAAACTCGACCTGGGCGTTCCGGGCACCCGCACCAAGCTGCTCGGCCTGCGGCGGAAGATCGCCGAACACATGGTGGCCAGCAAGCGGGCCATCCCGCACTACTCGTACATCGACGAGTGCGACCTGACCGACCTGGTGCGGATGCGGGCGCAACTGAAGGACACGTTCGCCCGGAGCGGGGTGAAGCTGACGTTCCTGCCGTTCGTGGTGAAGGCGGTGGCGCGAGCGCTGCGCGAGGTGCCGGTGGTGAACGCCACGTTCGACGAGACGGCGGAAGAACTGACCCTGCACGACCGCTACCACATCGGCATCGCAGTCGCCGCCCCGAACGGGCTGATCGTGCCGGTTATCAAGGACGCGGACAAGAAGGACGTGGCCGCCATCGCCACCGAGATCGACCGCCTGAGCGCCGACGCCCGCATCGGCAAGAGCAAGCTGGACGACCTGAAGGGCGGCACGTTCACCGTCACGTCGGTCGGCAACATCGGCGGTCTGATCTCCACGCCCATCATCAACTCGCCGGAGGTGGGCATCATGGGCGTGGGCAAGGTGGTGAAACGTCCTGTGTTCGACGACGCCGGTGCGGTGAAACCGGCCGACATGGTGTACTTCTCGTTCAGCTTCGACCACCGCGTGCTTGACGGCGCCATCGGGGCGACCTTCGGCAACGCCGTCATCCGCCACCTGAGGCAGCCCGCGACGCTGCTGCTGCCCGACAAGTTCGCGGGGTGAAGAGGGTGGGTCGCTCTCGCCGCGAGCGACATCCGGACCGGCTCTCGGCGAGAGCCGGCCACCCTACACGATGTCAGCGGAATTGACCCCCTCCGCACGCCTGTGCTACACTTGGGCACATCACCCGGCGGACCGGAATGCACAACACCCCCAACCCCACTCCACATCCCGACCCGGCCGCCCGCCGGTCGTCGGTGGTGCCGTTGGCGTCGGCGGGGGTGGCGGCCCCGAAGGTCGGCACGACTGATCACGTCGCCACCGTTCTCGGTGAGAACCCGCTCGCCCGTCCCACGTCTGCTGCCTTCGACTTGCCCGTCGGAGCCACGCTCGACCAGTTTGAAGTGGTCGGCCCGCTCGGGTCTGGCGGCATGGCGACCGTGTTCAAGGCGAAAGACTTGAGTCTGGGCCGCGAGGTGGCGCTGAAGATCCTCCCGCCGGCGCTCGCCGTCGAGCCGGACGCCGTCGCCCGGTTCAAGTTCGAGGCCCGCGCCGCCGCCAAGCTGAACCACGACCACGTCGCCCGCGTGTTCTCCTTCGGCGAGAGCCGCGGGCTGCACTACATCGCCTTCGAGTTCGTGGACGGCCGCACCTTGCGGGAGTTGATCGACCTGCACGGGCAGATCTCCCCGCCCGACGCCGTCCGGTACATGCTCGACACCGCCATCGGCCTTCAACACGCGGCCGAGAAGGGCGTCGTCCACCGCGACGTGAAGCCGAGCAACATCATCATCACCTCGGCCGGGCGGGCGAAACTCATCGACATGGGGTTGGCCCGTTCGGTCGATCCGCACTCGATCAACGGCCAGGTGACGCAGTCCGGCATGACGCTCGGCACGTTCGACTACATCTCCCCGGAACAGGCCATCGACCCCCGCCGGGCGGACGTGCGATCCGACATCTACAGCCTCGGCTGCACCTTCTACCACGCGCTCACCGGCCGCACGCCGGTGCCCGACGGGAACGCCGCCCGCAAGTTGGCCGCGCACCAGACCGAATCGCCCACCGACCCGCGGCTGATCAACCCGGCGATCCCGGACGAGCTGGCCATGGTGCTCGACCGGATGATGGCCAAGTTGCCCGCCCACCGCCAGCAGTCGGCCGCCGACCTGATTGCCGACTTGAATCGGGCGGCCGTGGCGATGGGCATGACCAACGTGCCGAGCGTGCCGGCCGCACACGCCACCCACACGCAAACGCCCACACGCGCGGATCGGAACTGGGTCGCCCTCCTGTCGCTGGCCGGGGCGGTGCTGGCCCTCTCCGTGGCGGTGGTCGTACTGGTGGTGGCGAACAGCGGCAGTCCGTCGGCCAATATGCCCCCGGCGCCGTGGAACGACACGCCGCCGCCCCGCCTCACCCCGCCGGCCGAACCGCTGACGCTCGACCCCGGCCCGGTGCGGGTGCCGACTCAGGCGAACGTGACCACCACCGCGGAGTTGGCAAAAGCACTGCGCGACAACGTGCCGAAGATCACCCTGGCCGCAGGGGTGTACGACCTGACCGGCGAGCCGGGCGCGGTGTTGACCGGCAAGGCCGTCGAACTGGATTCGCCCGACGGCGGGGCGGTGGTGAAGGTGTCGGCCGTGCCACGGGGAGAGAAGGCGACCGACCCGCGACCCGGCGGCATCACGTTCCACAAGTGCGAGGCGGTGAAGCTGAAGGGTTTGCGGGTGGAGGTGGCGCCGGGCGACGGGCCGAAGGGCGTGGGCCTGTTCTTCCACGACGTGGCGAACGTGGACATCGCCGACTGCCGGTTCATGGTGCCGTCGTCGTCCGCGCTCGACGGCGCCATACTCGCTTTCGCCCGCACCGGCACGCTGAGTGTGCGGCACGGGTTCTTCCAGTCGAAGGGGTTGGCGGCCATGGAACTGTCCGGCGGGGCGAAGGCCGAATTCACCGAGTGCGGGTTTATCGCCGGGCGCGCGGCCCTCGACGTGACGGCCGGTGACGGCGCCGCGACCGTCGGCACCAGCCACGTCACGTTCCTGCTCAACAACAGTGCGGCCGCAGTGCACGTGCTGAAGGGCGGACGGTGCGACCTGACCGCCGGGCACACGCTGTTCGCCGCCCCGACGCCGACCGAGCCGGGCATGATGACCGAACTGGACCGCAAGGCGGTGGTGATCCGCTCGGGCGACTCGTCCGACGCGAACACGTTCACCATCCCGGAGGAGACCGCCTCAGCGGTGTATCGGGTCGAACCGCCGACCGGCGCGGCGACGGCCACAGTGTTGACCACTTCACCCTGGGCTCCGGCACCGAAGTTCGACGCCGACAACCCGTTCACCCCACTGGAACTGAACGCCAAACTGCCGCCGGTGCGGGTGGGTAAAGGCGACATCCTCGGCGTGCGGCAGTGGAATGACCGGCGGGCGGTCTACACGCCGTGGCCGCTCGCCCCGCTGGTGCGGGCGAACGAGGTGGTCTGGTTCCCGAAGATGGACCCGGCCGAGAAGGCGAGCTACCCGGAAAACGTGTACGCCGACCTGCGGGACGCACTGAACGCCTTGAAAGGGAAGGGCACGCTGCTCGTTCGCGGGCGGGGTGTCATTCCCGTGCCGTCGGTGGTGTTGGACACCGGTACGAAGTCGATCACCGTGAAGCCGGACGAAGACTCGGCCCCGGTCCTCACGCCCGCCCCCGGTGGCGACCGCCGCGAGACGACGCTGTTCCGCCTCGAAGCGGGCGAACTGAAGCTCGACGGGCTGCACTTCAGCATCAAGCCGGGGCGGTCGGCCGATGCCGCGTCGGTGGTGTCGATGTCCGGCGGGAAGAGGTGCGAACTGAAACGGTGCGTGGTGACGATGGACGAAGGGAGCGGGGAACACACGGCGGTGGCGTCGCTGGCCGACGTGGGCAAGGTGATGGTGAAGGAGTTCACCGACCAGCCGGCGATCACACTGGACACTTGCCTGATCCGCGGCCGCGGTCGGGTGGTGCGGGCCGATGCCGCCGTGTCCGCGACCGTCAACCTGACCCATGTGGGCGTCATCACCGAAGGGGCACCGGCGTTCGATTTCGGCCCGGCCACCCGGTCGGTGAACGTGAACGTCAACCTGAATCATGTGACCGCGGCACTCGCCGGCCCGCTGCTCGACCTCCGCGGCGGCCGCCGGCCCGACGACAAGCCGATGGTCAAGCTGGAACTGCAAGCCGTCGACTGCCTGTTCGCCGCACAAGACAAGACCGCCGAACCGCTCTTGCGTGTGACCGCCCTCGACCCGACTGTCGCCGACCGCCCGCTGGCGTGGTCGTCCACCGGCGGGAACGTGTACGACGGGTGGGCCACGTTCGTGGAACTGCTGACCGACGACACCGCCCAGGCGAAGAAGTGGGACGCGGCCGAGTGGCGGAAGTGGAGCGGGGAAGCGGAAGGGGTGGCGGTCGGGCTGAAGAAGTCGCCCGCGAGCAAAGCCGCCGCGAAGCCCGCCGACCTGGAACCGGCAGACACGACCACTGCCGGGGCCACCCTGAAGCTGCTCGCCGCGCTGTTCCCGGAGTGAAAAACGCTCCGCTCACGGGTGAATTCTTCGCCCCGCCCATCAACCATTCTGCCGGCCGGTGAATCTCACGACAGCTCCACCGGTTTCCCCCCGTCCGCCGCCGCGTTCGCAGTCCCGTCGGTCGAACCTGAGCTACACTTGGGCGGTCTCGCCGACCAGGGAATGACTGCGTGCCGACCTCGAACCACGTCCTTCGCGACCGCGGACTGCCGCCCGAGTTGGCGGCGCTCGGCCGGTTGCCTGTCGCCTTGTCCGAAACGCCCGAACCCGCTGACGGCGGGGACGTGCAGCTGTTTACCCCGTTCACCGTCGGCCCGGACAGTTCGTGCCCCACGTCCACCACGAATCACGGCCGACTTGCCCCCGCCGCCATCCCCGGCTATCGCATTGAAGGGGTGATCGGCACCGGCGGCATGGGCACCGTGTACCTGGCCCGCCAGCTCTCCCTCGACCGCCCGGTGGCCCTGAAGGTGATGAGCACCGCCTGGGCGTCCGACCCGGTGTTCGCCGCCCGCTTCGTGCGGGAGGCCTACGCCGCCGCCCAACTCGGCCACCCGAACGTGGTGCAGATCTTCGACATCGGCGAGTGCGGCGGGGCGCGGTACTTCAGCATGGAGTACGTGGCGGGCAAGTGCCTGGCGGACGTCATCCGCCTCGACGGCCCGCTGGACGTGGAGACGGCCGTCGGTTACGCCCTGCAAGCCGCCCGCGGGCTCAAGCACGCGCACGACCGCGGCATTATCCACCGCGACGTGAAGCCGGACAACCTGCTGCTCGACAAGCACGGGGTGGTCAAGGTGGCCGACCTGGGGCTGGTGAAGACGCCAGACCTGTCGGCCCATCAGGACCGCCTGTCCGACTCCACCGACAGCGGTTTGCACACCATTCCGCCCGACATGACCGGCGTGCGGATGGCCCTCGGCACGCCCGCCTACATGGCCCCGGAGCAGTGCCGCGACGCCACCGCCGTGGACCACCGGGCCGACGTGTACAGCCTCGGCTGCACCCTGTACGCCCTCCTCACCGGTCGCCAGCCGTTCGACGCCGACGACTCCCTCGGCCTGATGAAGAAGCAGGCCTTCGAGCCGCCGGTGCCCCCCGAACAGAGCAACCCCCGCGTGCCGCCCGAACTGTCGGCCGTCGTCCTGCGGATGATGGCGAAGAGGCCGGACGACCGCCCGCGGTCGATGGGCGAGGTGGTCCGCACTCTCGAAGGGTGGCTGGGCGTGCGGTCGAACGGCCCGCAGGCGCCGCGGGCGGACCAGATCACCGCCGTCGAACGCCTCACCGCCGCCTTCTTCGCCTCGCCGTCCGCCCACACCCGCCACCGCCTCGTGAACGGGTTCGTGTCCGCCGTCGCAGTGGCCGCCGTGCTGCTCCTCTTCTTCGGCAAGGTGCAGTACGCGTTCGGCGTGGCCGGCATGCTGGTGCAAGCCGCGGCCGGCTATTTCGTCATCCAGGGGTTGACCCGAAAGACGTACTTCTTCGTCCGGGTGCGGCGGTTCGTGGTCGGGTTGTCGGTCGGCGACTGGCTGGTGGCGGCCGGGGCGTTCGGCCTGTTCGCCGCGTTCCTGTGGCTGTCCGGTCTGCTGGCCGTGTGGGTCGGGCTGGGACTGTTCGGCATCGCCGCGGCGGTGGTGCTGGCGTGGACCCTCGACCAGAAGCGGGAGGTGGAACGCTACCCGACGCTGACCGACGCCGACCGGCTGGTGCGGTCGCTCCGCAAACAGGGGTGGGCGGAGGCGGAGGTGAAGGGGCTGTTCGCCAAGTTCGGCGGGCGGCGGTGGGAGGAGTTCTTCGAGGCGGTGTTCGGGTTCGAGGCGAAGCTGGCGACGCGGGCGGAGTTGCGGGGCGGGGTGGCCGGCCGGCGGGAGAAGTTCGCCGCGTGGCGGGAGCCGGTCATCAGCCTGCTGAACCATATTGAGCTCCAACGGCGGAAGGCCCGCGAGCGGCAGATGCTGGAAGGCTCCGAGCACGACCGGCTGGTGGCGGCGGGGGTGCCCAGGCGGGTCGCCCGCTCGCGGGCCGAGTCGGCCGCCGCCGCCCTGCTGGAGCAGGCGAGTGTCATCCGCGAGTCGGCGCTCACCGGCCTCGACAGCCCGTCGCAAACGCAGTCCGGCATCGTCTCCTTCCGCCCGCTGCTGCAACCGCCACTCTCGGCCGACTCCCAGGGCGACGCCCCCACCCACCCCGACCGCTTCGGCTGGCTGTGGGACTGGCTGCTCGGCAAGCCCGTCCGGGCGGTGCTGGCGGCGCTGTTGGTGGCCGCGTGCGGGACGTGGGCGATTCAGAACGACCTGCTGAACGTGTACGGTCGCGGCGAAGCCGAGGTGTTGCCGCTAACGGTACACGGCATTCCGCCCGACTGGACGGTGTGGTGCGACACGGTGAACGCCGGCTGGGGCGGCATCCTGCTGCTGGTGTCGCTGCTGTACCGCGGGCACCGCTCGGCGGCGCTCACGCTGCTCGGCGCGGCGGTGGTGGTGGCCGGGCACAAGTTGGGCATCCGCACCGTCCACCCGGTGCAGGACTACCATGTGGCCATGTTCCTGGGCACCGTGCTGGCGATGGTCGGCTGGCGCCTCGGTCGGCGGTAAAACGAAACCGGGCACCCGAAAGGTGCCCGGCGTGGGGGAGGGGATTACTT
>JANNDF010000752.1:0-2406 GCA_031387445.1 Planctomycetia bacterium | reverse complement strand
GCAAGCGGCACCTACTCCACCCGATAAGATGCTGTTGACTCGCCCGCACGAACACCCCGGACCCGCCCAATGATCGGCGTCGATTCCCCAACACCACTCGACCTGCGGTTTCGCCTCGGTCCCATCCCGGTGCGGGTGGGGTTCATGTTCTGGCTGATCATGGGCCTGTTCGGATTCGGCTGGTCGCGGCAGATGGACGTGGTACACGGCCTCGGCAGCACCTGGATCAACCTGCTCGTCTGGATGGTTTGCGGGTTCGTGTCCATCCTGGTTCACGAACTGGGGCACGCGGTGGCGTTCCGCCTGTTCGGGTCGTGGTCCACCATCGCCCTGCACGGGTTCGGCGGGGTGGCGGTGTCCACCGACCCGCCGCGGGCGGCGTGGCAGCGGTTGCTCGTCGCGGGGGCCGGCCCGGCCGCCGGGTTCGCCCTGTGCGGGGTCGCGTTCGGCATCACCCTCGCGCTGTCGGGCGTGGCGGTGAACGAGTACGTGGTCGTTGCCCTCACCTTCCTGCTGTGGATGGGCGTGTTCTGGAACGCCTTCAACCTGCTGCCCGTCCCCCCGCTCGACGGCGGGAACATCTGCCGCGAACTGCTCGCCCTGCTCCGCGTGCCGAACCCGGACGTGGCGGCCCACGGGCTGGGGTTCGGTCTGGCCCTCTTGTTGGCCGTCTGGGGCGGAGTGTGTGTGGCCAACCTGCTGCCGATGGACGTGCGGAGGGCCATTCCCAACTGGGCCGAACCGGGCATCTACATGACCATCTGGTTCGCCCTGTTCGCGGTGAACAACTACCAGATGATGCAGCTCGCCCGCCGGCAGCGGTCCTACGACCCGCCGGACGACGACACCGACACCCCACCGTGGCGGCGGTGAGTAGAAAGAGTCCGTCGCCGCCTCTTCCCGTTTGTCAGGAGGTCTCCATGCGTTTCGCCCTCTCCGCCCTACTGGTCGCGTTCGCGCTGCCCGCTTTCGCCGACGACAAGCTGCCCACCGCCCTGAAGGATTACGTGACGAAGGAGGACAAGTCCTTCGCCTGGAAGCTGAAGGACAAGACCGAGGCGAACGGCAGTGCCGTGTACACGCTCTCGCTCACCTCGCAGACGTGGCACGAGATCGCGTGGACGCACGACCTGCAAGTGTTCATCCCGAAGGGGGCGAAGGTGCAGCCGACGATGGTGTTGCTGAACTCCGGCGGGTCGGCCTCGCCAACCTCGTCGGCCCTCGGCCTGGCCATCGCCGAGAAGGTGGGCGCGCCGGTGGCGGTGCTGTTCGGCATCCCCAAGCAGCCGCTGTACGTCGACCCGAAGACCAAGAAGCTGACCACCACGCCGACCGACCCGAAGGACGACAAGGTCGGCCGGCTGGTGGAGGACGCGCTCATCGCCGAGACGTTCGTGCGGTATCTCGACACGAAGGACGACAGTTGGCCCCTCCTCTTCCCCATGGTGAAGGGCGTGGTGCGGGCGATGGACGCGCTGCAAGCCTTCATGAAGGAGGAGCTGAAAGGCGACGTGCAGAAGTTCGTCATCACCGGGGCGAGCAAGCGCGGGTGGACGAGCTGGCTGACCGCGGCGAGCGGCGACAAGCGGGTGAAGGCAATTGCCCCGATGGTGATCGACACGCTCAACTTCCCGGTGCAGATGCAGAACCAGGTGAAGGCGTTCGGCAAGCCGAGCGAGATGATCGCCGACTACACGCGGGCCAAGCTGGTGCCCATCCCCGACACGACCGACGGGAAGAGCCTGTGGCAAATGGTCGACCCGTTCATCTACAAGGATGCCATCACCGTGCCGAAGATGCTCATCCACGGCACCAACGACCCGTACTGGCCGCAGGACGCGCTGAACACCTACTGGGACGAGTTGAAGGGCGACAAGTACGTGTGCTATGTGCCGAACGCCGGGCACGGGTTGCAAGAGGAGGACGAGAAGGGGAAGAAGGAGCTGTTCCCCATGCGGGCGGTGAACACGCTGGCCGGGTTCGCCCGCACGCAGATCTTCGACACCAAGATGCCGAGCCTGGGGTGGAAGTTTGAGGATACACCGCGAGGTGAGTTGAAGTTCACGTACACGTTCGGCGACAAGGTGGACTCCATCCGCCAGTGGTCGGCCGAGTCGGACACCCGCGACTTCCGCAAGGCGCGGTGGTCGTCGCAAGACCTGATTTCGAAAGATCCGGGGGTGACGCACCACAAGGGCGAGGAGATGCGGACGATCGGTCGCCCGAAGGCGGGGTTCAAGGCGATTTACGTGGAGGCCGAGTTCCCTACCGACGCCGGGCCTCTGTATTTGTCCACTCAGATCCGAATTCTCGAAGCGAAGAAGTGAGCCGCTGGGACTTCACCGCCGAACTGAGCCACCACGGACCCGACAGCCCCGGCCCCCCGCCGGGGCTGCTCGCCGCGCT
>JANNDF010000714.1:0-4415 GCA_031387445.1 Planctomycetia bacterium | reverse complement strand
ATGTTCTACTACAGCATGACCGGCCTGCACGTGCTGCACATGGTCGTCGGCGTGGGACTGCTGGTGTGGCAAGTGATCCTGACCGCCACCGGCTTCTTCGACCACACCGCCCGGTACGTGTACATCGAGACGATGAGCCTGTACTGGCACTACGTCGACCTGGTGTGGATGTTCATCCTGCCGCTGCTGTACCTCTGCGGCCCGCACAACTTCGCCCAGGTGGGCAGTGGGCTGGCCGACGCCTTCGGCCTGGGCGGCGGGCACTGATTTGATTTTGGTTCCCCTCTCCCCTTGCGGGAGAGGGGTTGGGGGTGAGCGGGACGGTTGTCCCAGGACCCCCCTCACCCCCAGCCCCTCTCCCGCAAGGGGAGAGGGGGATCAGAGATCGGAGCAAGACAATGGCCGGACACTCTCACGGCGCCGGCGAACTGCACGACGTGGAGCAGCACGCCCACACCCTGCCGACGCCGGCCAAGAGCCTGTTCATCTTCGCCGTCCTGTTCGGGCTGGCGCTGGTGGCCCTCATCATCGGGTTCAGCGACGGCCTCGGCCCGCTCAAGGTGGTCGCCAGCCTCGCCTGCGCCGTCGTGCAAGCGGGCGTGCTCGCTTACTTCTTCATGGACCTGAAGCAGTCGGACAAGCTCACCTGGCTGTGCGTCGGCTGTGCCCTGTTCTTCACCGGCTTGCAGTTCCTGTTCACCCTCACCGACTACCTCACCCGGCACCTGGGCGTGCTGTGAGTTCGGAGACCTCACCCCCCGTCCCCCACACCAAGACAAGGAGAGGGGGGGTTGAATGCGCACCCCCCCACCGATCGTCGGCGAGTGGCCCAACACGTTCGCAAGTTGAACACCCCCTCGCCCCTGGGAGAGGGGGACGGGGGGTGAGGTCTTGAATCCGATCCGCGTCCGCCTGCTCCTGCTGCTCGCCACCGGCACGCTGATCGCCCTCGGATCGGGCGTGGCGGTCTTCACCTTCAGCGGCTGCGGGCCCGATGCCGACCCGCCTTACGAGCCGGCCTGGAAGTTCCCCGCCCGCACCGACCCGGTGGTCGTGTCGCTGCCCATCGCCCACCCCACCGGCCGGCACGCCGAGATCGGCAACCTCGACCAGTACATTGCCCACCTGCCAGACAGTGGCGGCAAGGTGGTTCTGCCCGACCAGTTGTCCGACGAGCAGAAGCGGCGGTTAACACTCTTGCTCGAAGCGTTGTTCGGCACGCCCGCGACGCCGGCCATCAACGGCACTGACCCGACCACCGCGCAGCGGTTCACCCTCACGCCGGACGACCTACGGGCCGGCGCGAAGCGGTACAAGATCGCGTGCGCGAACTGCCACGGGATGACTGGCGACGGCCGCGGCACGGCGGGGTTGTGGGCGTTCCCCCACCCGCGCGACTTCCGCAGCGGGAAGTTCAAACTCGCCACCGGAGCCGGGGCGAACACCGGCCGCCCGCGGTTCGCAGACCTGACGAACGCGATTCAGAAGGGAGTGCCCGGCACCACCATGCAGGCGACCGGGTTGCCCGAACCAGAGCTTCGCCAACTGGCCGGGTACACGCTGTTCCTCAGCGTTCGCGGTGAAGTTGAACTGGAACTGTTGAAGGCACTGGCCGACCCGGACGAGTCACCGGTGGACATCGAAGCGGAAGCGCGGAAGCGGTTAGCAGGTGTGTTGAAGAGGTGGACGGAAGCCGACACCGATCAGCCCCTCACGCACGCCGTTCAACCTCGCCCGGACGACGTGACCGCCGAGTACGCCGAGTCGATCCGCCGCGGGCAGAAGCTGTTCGCGTCCGAGGCGGCGGGGTGTGTGAAGTGCCACACCGACTACGGCCGCACGCCGACGTACCGCTACGACGTGTGGGGCGTGCCGAACCGCGTGCGGGATCTGACCGACAAGCCCCGCCACTGGGCGCGCGAGCCGGCCGACTTCGCCCGCCAGTTGAAATACGGCATCCACGCCGCGGGTATGCCCGCCGCCCCCGCCGGCCTGACCGACCAAGAGATCGCCGACCTCGTCCACTTCGTCCGCGAACTGCCGTTCCCGCAACGGCTCCCCGACGACGTGCGACAGCAGGTGGACCCGAAATGACCGCTGACACCCTCGCCCCGATCTCCCCTGTCGTCCGCTGGCTGGCGGTGATGCTCGTCGTTTGCACTGTCGTGCTGCTCGCGCTCGGCGGGTTGACCACCAGTCGGCGTGCGGGCATGGACGACCCGGCGTGGCCGACCGAGCCGTGGTACCTGATCGTCAACGGCAGCAAGATCGACCTCGAATCCCGCACCGGATTTCTGCTCGAACACTCCCACCGCGCCGCCGGGTGGGTTGTCGGCGGGCTGGCGGCGGTAGTGGCGTTTGCCGCGTGGCTGAGCGGGCCGGACAAGAAGTCTCGCCTCCCGGCGGTGGGGGCCGTGTTCCTGCTGCTCGCGGCCTACGGCTGGTTCCACGGGCAGATGATGGCAGCGGACAAGCTCCGGCAGGCGACGGGTTCATTCACCTGGCCGTGGATGTCGATCAGTGCCACCCTCGGCATGTCGATGATGACGGTGGCGCTCGCCGTGTGGCAACTGGGTCGTCGAGACGACCCTGCCCGGTGGGTGCGGTTCGCCGCCACGCTGGTGCTGCTCGGCGTCATGATTCAGGGGTTGCTCGGCGGGCTACGGGTGTTCCTGAACAGTCAGATCGGGATCAAGGACACCATCGGGGTGGAGTTCTCGCAGTTGCACGGGCTGTTCGCCCAAATGGTGTTCAGCGGGATGGTGCTGGTGCCGATTCTGGCCGGGCCGCGACGGGCGGTGACCGAGTTGGGCGAGTCGGAACGAAACAAGTTGAAGTGGCTGAGTGTGCCGCTGGTGCTGGCGGTGTTCGTGCAGTTGATCTGGGCGGTGGGCGTGCGGCACGCGCCGAACTCGCTCACCCAGCGGCTGCACCTGCTCACCGCCTTCCTGGTGGCCGGGCTGGTGGTGTGGCTGGCGGTGCGGGTGCTCATCTCGCCGGGCACCCGCAAGGCACTCGGGTTCGCCGCGTGGCACCTGCTGGCGCTGCTGGCGGTGCAACTGGTGCTCGGCGTCGAGGCGTGGATGGGCAAGTTCGCGGCCACCGGCCCGGAGGCGACGACCCCGCCGATGGACCGGACGGTGACCACCTACGCCGTGCTGATCCGCTCCGCCCACCAGTTGGTCGGGGCGAGCCTGTTCGCCTCGGCGGTGGCGGTGGCGTTTCGCGTGCTACGGCCGGCGGAAGTCTCAGGCGAACCCGGCCCGCAAGGGCCGCGGGTGCAAGACGCCTTGGCGGAACGTGAACCAGTCGTGTCGTCGATGTGACCCGCACCCACGGCCCTTGCGGGCCGGGTTCGTCCGACCCTGTGGACCTCCTACAATGGCCGTCATGAGTACCATTGCCCAGCCTGTGACCGACGATGTCGCCATTGTGTCGCTGAAGACGCGCCTGGCGGATTACGTCGAGTTGAGCAAGCCGAAGATCGCGGCGATGGCGCTCGTGACGGTGGCCGTCGGCTTCCTTCTCGGGGCGGAGCCGGGGCTGGCGATGGTGCAGCCGCTATTGCACACGCTCGTCGGGGCGGCGGTGGTGGCGGCCGGCGGGAGTGCGCTGAACCACTGGCTCGAACGCCGCGCCGACGCCAAGATGAAGCGCACCGCCAACCGCCCGCTCGTCACCGGCCGACTGCACCACATCGAGGCGCTGGTGTTCGGTCTGACGCTCTCACTGCTCGGCGTCGGCTACCTGTGCTTCGCGCTGCCGTCGCCCGCCGCGGCCATCGCCGCCGCCGCCACCGCCGTGCTGTACGTCGGCGTGTACACCCCGCTCAAGCGGCACACCAGTTGGAACACGGTCGTCGGGGCCATTCCCGGCGCCCTCCCGCCAGTCATCGGCTGGTGCGGGGCGACGGGCGGCATGGGCACCCCCGGCTGGGCGCTGTTCGCCATCCTGTTCGTGTGGCAGTTGCCGCACTTCTACAGCATCGCCTTCATGCACCGCGACGACTACGCCCGCGGCGGGATGAAGATGCTGCCGAACGTGGATTTCGCCGACGGTCGTATTACCGGCTGGGCTACCTTCGCCACCGCCCTGCTGCTGGTGCCCGTCACCGTGCTGCCGGGGTTGCTATTTGAAGGTGCGTGGCGGTGGGTCTACCTGGTCGGCTCCGTGCCGGTGGCGGTGTGGTTCCTGTGGCGGTGTCTGAAGTTCGCCCGGAACCGCACCACCCCCGCCGCCCGCACGGTGCTTCGCGGGTCGCTCGTCTACCTGTTGGCGGTCATGGCCCTGTTCGTCGCCGCCGGGGTCGTCCCGCGGTACTTCCAATAAGTCGCATCGGCAACCCATGTCCACCCCCGCACCCGTCTCGACCGGCTTCCGTGCCCCGCCGCTGTGGGTGGTGCTGCTGTTCATCG
>JANNDF010000624.1:0-5772 GCA_031387445.1 Planctomycetia bacterium | reverse complement strand
GGGCGTCAGCCCGCTGTTCCGGTTGAATTCGCCGGTCGAGAGAGAAACAGCGGGCTGACGCCCGCCGCTCGCCTCGTGAGGGTGTCATGGCGCAAGTGTTCCCGAAAGCGATGAACGTGATCGCCCGCGTCAGCCTGCTGGCCCTGCCGCTGCTGGCGGCCGGCGGCGGCGTCACGCTCGCGGCCTTCGTGCGGTCGGACTACATCACCGGCACCCGCGAGGTGGTCGAACAGCCGATCCCGTTCAGCCACAAGCACCACGTGGCCGAACTGGGGATCGACTGCAAGTACTGCCACACGGCGGTGTACGACAGCGCGAACGCCGGCCTGCCGCCGACCAAGACGTGCATGAACTGCCACCAGCAGATCTGCAAGGGGCGGACATCCTGGCCCCCGTCCGCGACAGCTACAACCGCGGCATCCCGATTGCCTGGACCAAAGTGCACAATGTCCCGCACTACACGTACTTCAACCACTCGATCCACGTGAACAAGGGTGTCGGGTGCGTGTCGTGCCACGGGCAGATCGACCAGCAACCGCTCGTGTACCAGTCGAAGACGCTCTACATGGAGTGGTGCCTCGACTGTCACCGCAACCCGGAGAAGCACCTGCGGCCGGTGAGCGAGGTGCAGAACATGCGGTTCAAGGCGGCCGGGTATGTGGGGCCGGAGTACGGGCCGGACGGCAAGGTGGTGTTGGACGACCACGGCCACCCGAAGACCAAGACCTACGCCAGCCAGATCGAATTGGGCAAGGACTTGAAGAAGGTTCACATGGTCCGCGAGAAGGAAGTGATCACGAACTGTAGCATGTGCCACCGGTAGGAATCCGGGCGAGCCGTGCGGCGTGAGCCGCCGGTTGCTCGCCCACAACCGGCGGCTCACGCCGCACGGCTCGCCAGAACGGAACACGACGAGTTGAGGACCGCGAATGCCCGCTGAACCCACCACCGCCAAGCCGGACGCCCTCTCGTCCATTGAGGCGTGGACGAACAGCCCGCAGTTCCGCGACATGATGCGGGACGAGTTCCCCGAGGACGCGGGCGAGTGGCTCGACCCGGTCTCCCGCCGAGCGTTCCTCAGCCTGTCCGCCGCCGGCATTGCGCTCGCCGCCGGCACGGGCTGCAACCCGTCGTTCAAGGCCGCCTCGCAGCGGAAGGTCGTCCCGTACGTGAAGCAGCCGGAGGGCATGCGGCCGGGCATCCCGCTCTTCTTCGCCACCGCCATGCCCGGCCACGGCGGGGTCGGCCTGGGCCTGATCGCCAAGCAGGTGGAAGGCCGACCGATCAAGGTGGAAGGCAACCCAGACCACCCAGGTAGCCGCGGCAAGTGCGATCTCGCCGCCCTCGCCTCCACGCTCGACATGTACGACCCGGATCGCTCGGGCAAGCCGGTGAAGGGGGACGCCAAGTCGTCCACCACGTTCGAGGACGCGGTCGCGGAAGTGCGGAAGGCGCTCGCCAAGTACGACACCAAGCCGCCGGCCGACCGCGGCGACGGCGTCCGCCTGCTCACCGCACCGACCACCTCGCCGACCGTTCAGGCTTTGATGGAGCGGTTCCTCGCCCGCTACCCGAGGGCGGTGTGGGCGCAGTACGAGCCGGTCACCCGCGACAACCTCCGCAAGGCCACGAAAGCCGCCTTCGGTAAGGCACTCAACCCGGTCTACAACCTGACGACGGCCGACGTGATTCTCGCGCTCGATGCCGACTTCCTCAATGTCGGGCCGGGGGCGGTGCGATACTCGACCGAGTTCGGCGCCCGTCGCACCGTCAGTACCATCGCCGCCCTCGCGAAAGATCACAACCACGAAGAAGCGGCGGCGAACGCCACCAAGAACCTGAACCGGCTGTACGTGGTCGAGGCGATGCCCACCAGCACCGGGGTCGTGGCCGACCACCGCCTGCCGCTCAAGCCGAGTGAGGTGGAAGCGTTCGCCCGGGCCCTCGCCGCCGAGATGAAGGTGGAAGGGGTCGCCGCGAGTGGCGAACTCTCCTCCGAGGTGGCGAAAAAGTGGGTGAAGCCACTCGCCGACGACTTGCTCAAGAGCAAGGGGAAGGCGGTCGTCATTGCCGGCGAACACACCTCCGCGGCCACACAACTGGTCGCCCTCGCCATCAACAAGGCGCTCGACGCCTTCGGCAAGACGGTGTCGTTCACCGACCCGCTCGAAGCGGTCAAAGATGCGACCGCACCGGGCGTGCGGAACACCCTCGTCGGCTGGCCGACCGACGACCAACTCGGATCGCTCAAGGCCCTCGCCGACGACATGAAGGCGGGCAAGGTCGATTGCCTGCTGATGTCCGGGGTGAACCCGGTGTACGACGCCCCGGCCGACCTGAAGTTCGCCGACGCCATCGACGGCGTTCGCAAGCAGAAGTCGCCCGTGGTGCTGCACCACGGGTTGTACCAGGACGAGACGGCGGACAAGTGCAACTGGCACGTCAACGCCGCCCACTACCTGGAAAGCTGGGGCGACGTGCGTGCCCACGACGGCACGGTGTCGGTCATTCAGCCGCTCATCGCGCCGCTGTACGGCGGCAAGACGTTTATCGAGTTGCTCGCCGCGGTCCTGGAAGAGGCCCCGGCCGACGGCCTGTCGCAGGTCCGTAAGACGCACGAGAAACTCGACGAGAAGGTGTGGGAGACCGGGCTGAAGACGGGCGTGTTCGCCGGCACCGAGTTCAAGCCGGTCGCCCCCGCGTGGAAGCCGGACTTCAAACTGCTCGACGACCCGGCGTCCATCGTGAAGCCGATCAAGGAACTGGAAATCTCCTTCCGGCCCGACCCGGTGATCTTCGACGGTCAGCAGGCGAACAACGGCTGGCTCCAGGAGTTGCCCAAGCCGGTCACCAACCTGTGCTGGGACAACGCCGCGATGGTGTCGCCTCGCACGGCTGATAAGCTCCGGATTCAACACGGGTACACGGTCAACACCTACCGCTCCGGCGAACGCGGGTGTACCGAAACGGATCTGGTCGAGTTGACCGTGAACGGCCGCAAGCTGAAGGCGGCGGTTCATGTGCTGACCGGCCACGCCGACGACGTGGTGACGCTGCACCTGGGGTACGGCCGCTCGAAGGGCGGTCGCGTCGCCAGCCCCGCCGAGGGGACCGCCGCCGGGGTGACGGGCTTCGACGGCTACTCGTTCGAGACCCGCGGGGCGCCCGGGTTCAACGCCTACGCCCTCCGCGGCACGGACGGCATGTGGACGGCGAAGGTGGACGCGGTGCGGTCGAACGAGCGGTTCTTCCTGGCGATTGCCGGGGCGCACGCCGCGATGGAGTCCCGCCGCCCGGTGCGGTACGCGAGCAAGGCGCAGTTCATCAACGACCCGGAGTTCGCCCAGGTGCCGGCGGTGGCCGCGGCCGAAGTCCACGCCATCGTCGCCAACACGCCCGGCACGCCGTCGAACTTCAAGAAGCAGGGTTTGAAACACCCGCACGCTCACGAGGACCACGAGCACAAGCCGCACGACCCGCGGGTCATCCCGCTCAACCTGTACCACGACAACCCGATCCGGGTGAACGGCAAGGACGCGAACACGACGTACCGCCGCTGGGCGATGGCCATTGACCTGTCGGCCTGCACCGGGTGCGGGGCTTGCACCCTGGCGTGTGTGGCCGAGAACAACATCCCGGTGGTGGGCAAGGAGCAGGTGCACCGCGGGCGGGCCATGCACTGGATCCGCATCGACCGCTACTACACCATCCCGAAGCACGGCAAACTGATGTCCGACGACTACGGGGCGTTCGAGATCCCCGAGGCGGAGCGGAAGGAGCGGGCGAAGGAGACGGACAAGATTCAGATTCACGTGCAGCCGGTGCCGTGCCAGCAGTGCGAGAAGGCGCCGTGCGAGGTGGTCTGCCCGGTGGCCGCGACCGTCCACAGCGCGGACGGGCTGAACGACATGGTGTACAACCGGTGCGTCGGCACCCGCTACTGTGCGAACAACTGCCCGTACAAGGTGCGGCGGTTCAACTTCCTCCACTACACCGATTACACGACCGACAGCCTGAAACTGCTGAACAACCCGGAAGTGACCGTCCGCACCCGCGGGGTGATGGAGAAGTGCACGTACTGTGTGCAGCGGATTCGGGTGGCCGAGATTGAGGCCGAACGCGAGTGGGCGGCCCGGACGGCGAACAAGGCGACGACCGACGTCAACGGGCGGCCGAAGATTCTGGACGGCGAGGTCGTCACCGCCTGCCAGCAGGCGTGCCCGACCGGGGCGATCAAGTTCGGCGACATGAGCGACCCGTCCGCCGACATCCTGAAGTGGAAAGCCGAGCCGCACACCTACGGGCTTCTGGCCGAGATCAACACTATGCCGCGGACGACGTACCTGGCGGCCATCAAGAATCCGAACCCGGTGCTGGAAGCCGCCGTTCACGGGAAGGGGGCGTAACCCGCGATGAGTACCGCATTCGTTGACAGCCCGGCTCGCCCGCAGCCGCCGATCGACGGCAGCTACCAGCACCCGGAAGAGTTGCTCGGCGCGAACCACGACATCGCCACCCTCGGTGACAAGATCGCCGACGTGGTGGTGGCCAAGCCGCACCCGAAGGCGTGGTGGTTCTTCTTCCTCGTCGGCTTCGCCCTGTTGCAAGGGCTGGTCGTCGGGCTGGCCTGGCTGTTCTACTGGGGCACGGGCGTCTGGGGGATTAACCAGCCGGTCGCCTGGGGGCTGGCGATCGTCAACTTCGTGTGGTGGATCGGCATCGGGCACGCCGGCACGCTGATCTCGGCCATCCTGCTGCTCATGCACCAGAAGTGGCGGACGAGCATCAACCGCTTCGCCGAGGCGATGACCCTGTTCGCCGTGGCCTGCGCCGGCATCTTCCCGCTCATTCACATGGGCCGGGTGTGGATGGGTTACTGGCTGTTCCCGTTCCCAAACGTCATGGCCATGTGGCCGAACCCGCGGTCCCCGCTCATGTGGGACGTGTTCGCGGTGAGCACGTACCTGACCGTGTCGCTGCTCTTCTGGTACGTCGGCCTGATCCCCGACCTGGCCGTGCTGCGGGACCGGTCGCAGGGCAAGATCCAGCGGTGGGTGTACGGCTTCTTCGCCCTCGGCTGGCGGGGCAGTGCGTTCCACTGGCGGCGGTACGAGAAGCTGTACCTGCTGCTGGCCGGCCTGAGCACCCCGCTGGTGTTCAGCGTGCACACCATCGTGTCGTTCGACTTCGCGGTGGCCGTGGTGCCCCTGTGGCACGCCACCATCTTCCCCCCGTTCTTCGTCGCCGGGGCGGTGTACAGCGGGTTCGCCATGGTCATCTGGCTGGCCGTCCCGCTGCGTCGCTTCTACGGGATGAAGGATCTGATCACCGAGCGGCACATCGAGCTGTGCGCCCGGGTGATGCTGGTGACCGGCCTGCTGGTGACCTGGGGGTACGCCCTCGAAGTGTGGATGGCCTGGTACAGCCACAGCCGGTACGAGTGGGACACCACCTGGCAGCGGATGTGGGCCGGCCCGTACTGGTGGAGCTACTGGGTGCTCATCTTCACCAACTCGATCTTCCCGCAGTTGTTCTGGTTCAAGCGGTTCCGCATGAACGAGTGGTGGGCGTTCGCCATCTCCGGCTCGGTCCACATCGGCATGTGGTTCGAGCGGTACGTGATCGTCATCTCTCTCACCCGCGACCACGTGCCCGGCGCCTGGGGCCGGTACGCCCCGACCATCTGGGACTACTCGCTGATGTTCGGGTCGGTCGGCCTGTTCATCTGCCTGTTCTGCCTGTTCGTCCGGTTCCTGCCGATGATCTCGATCA
>JANNDF010000606.1:0-2617 GCA_031387445.1 Planctomycetia bacterium | reverse complement strand
ACCGCACGATGGGCGCACTCGGCAGCATCGCGGCCAGCCGCATCGCCAGACTGTTCGGGTGCGGCGGGCCGAGCTTCACCTGCTGTAGCGAAGAGTCGTCGTCGGCCACGGCGGTGCAACTGGCGGTGCGGGCGCTGCGGCTCGGCGAGATCGACCGCGCGCTCGTCGGCGGGGTGGACTTCACCGGCGACCCGCGGCAACTGCTCGCCACCAGTGAACTGACGGGACAGCGCACCTTCGCGGATGGGTCAGCCGCACTCGTGCTCAAGCGGTTGAGTGACGCCGAGCGGGACGGCGACCGCGTGTACGCCGTCCTACGTGGCGTGGGTGCGGCGAGCGGCGGGGCGGGAGCGCCGGCGACCGACCGCGGGGTGTATGCCACGGCCTTCGTGCGGGCCTGCGGCGACGCCGGGGTGAACCCCGACAGCCTGGATTTCCTGGAGACGGCGAGCGGCGGGGCGGGCGAGCGGGACGCCCTGGATGCGGTGCTGTCCACCCGCGAGCGGCCGGAGCCGTTGGCCGTGTCGTCGCTTCAACAGCGCATCGGGCACAGTGGTTGTGCGAGCGGGGCGGTCGCGCTGGTGCGGGCGTGCCTGGCGCTTCACACCCGCATTCTGCCGCCGGCCGACCGCGACACTTCGTTCCCCACTTCACAGGACGCGCTCGACGACGCCACCGCCCCGCGGTACTGGCTGGTCGATGCCGGCTCTCCCCGGCGTGCGGCCGTCGCCGCGGTCGGAGCCGACGGCACGGTGGTTCATGTGGTGTTGGAAGAACACACCCGCACGCCGAGTACGGTGGCCCAACCGCTGGGCGGCCGGCCCGAAGCGGTGTTCGCGGTGGACGGCGGCACGGTGGGCGAGGTCCGCACCGCCCTGGTGAAGTTGCAGGAGTTCGCCGAGCAACACGCCGACCGGCAAATCGAACGGCTGGCCCGCGAGTGGCTGCACGCCCACCCGCTGCACGCCGGGCGTCGGTTCGGTGCCGCTGTGGTGGCCCGCGACGGCGGCGATCTGATCGCGCTCGCACAGGCCGCAATGGGTCAACTGGACGCCAACGGCCCGCTGCCGCCCGGCGTCCGCGACCGCGTGTTCGTGTCCACCGCACCCCTCGGCCCGCACGCGCAGGTGGCGTTCGTCTTCCCCGGTTCGGGCAACCAGTTCGCGGCGATGGGCCGCACGCTCGGCACCCAGTTCCCGCAGGTGCTGCACAGCCAGCAGGCCGAGAACGATCAACTGCGGAGCCAGTATTCGCCGGAGGTGTTTTGGGCCGACGCCGTCCCCCCACGGGCGACCGCCAGGCAGTTCCTGTTCGGGCAGGTCACGCTCGGCACGCTGGTCAGTGACACCCTGGTGTCACTCGGTCTGAAGCCGGCCGCGATGGTGGGCAAGAGCCTGGGCGAGAGCGCGGGGCTGTTCGGCCTGCGGGTGTGGACGAGCCGCGACGAGATGCGGCGGCGAATTCAGGTGTCCACGCTGTTCGGCCCCGACCTCGGCCCGCCGTATGAGTCCGCCCGCACGCACTGGAATGTGCCCGACGAGCTCCCGCTCGATTGGGTGACGGGCGTGATCGGGGCATCGGCTGACGCGGTGCGGACCGTGCTGCGGGCGGGCGGGCGGGCGTTCGTGCTCATCGTGAACACGCCGGGCGAGTGCGTCATCGGCGGGGTGCGGGAAGACGTGGAAGCGGCGGTGCGGGCGGTGGGCAAGCCGTTCGTACCGTTGAGTGGCGTCACGCTCGCGCACTGCGAGGCCGGCCGGCCGGTCGAGCAACCGTACCGCAAGTTGCACACGCTGCCCGTGACTGACGTGCCCGGCCTGACGGTGTACAGCGGTGCCCGCGGCGAGCCGTACCCCCTCACGACGGCGAACGCGGCCGACAGCATCACCACCGGGCTGCTGAACGTCATCGACTTCCCGCGGGTGATCGAGGCGGCTTACCGCGACGGCGTGCGGGCGTTCATCGAGGTCGGGCCGGGCAACTCGTGTACGCGGATGATCGGGGCCATCCTGAGCGACCGCCCACACCTCGCCCGCTCCGCGTGTGCCGCCCGCACCGATGAACTGAGTCAGGTCCTGCGGGTGCTGGCCGCCTGCCACGCCGAGCGGTTCCCGGTGGACCTGGCGAAGCTGTACCCGCCGCCGACACCGGCAAGGACGAGTGACACCCGGCTGTCAGTCACGATCCCGGTGGGGTTGCCCGCGGAGGCGAAGGCGGACACCGTGTTCGCCCCGCGGCCGCCGCAGGCCGACGTGCCCACCCCGCCGCCGGCGGCGACGGTGTTCGCTGACACCCCGGCGTCAGTAGGCGACCCGGACTTCGGCCCGTTCGTGGCGGCGACCAGCCGGGTCGCTACGCTGACCGCCGAGGCGCACAACGCATACCTGCGATTCGAACAGGCCGGCATCCCGATTGTGGCGGAGGCGGTGAACGTGCAGAACGAACTGATCCGGCGGTTACTGGGGGAAGTGGAGGATACGGTTCAGCACGAACCGGTGGCCTCTGGAACCGCCGGCGGCAGGCCGCTGGGTGAATCTGCAACAGACACCCCGCCCGCGGACGCCGGCGGTTACAGGGGTGTAGTCCCCCCCTCGCTCACCTTCAAGCAGTTTAACGC
>JANNDF010000515.1:0-1238 GCA_031387445.1 Planctomycetia bacterium | reverse complement strand
GTACGCGGTGCTCACTACGGGGCGGGGGGCACCCACCCCTGCGGCCCGACGGTGTGGGTGGGCGCCAGAACCTTCTGGCGCCCTCCCACCCGGTCGGGCCTCTGACCGCATCGGACCTACTTCACCCACAGGGCCTTGTCCCGCTTCGGCACCACCTCGCCGACCACCACCGCGCACAGCGCGCCGTTCGCCAGCAGTTGCCGCACCAGTTCGTCGGCCTGATCCGCCGGCACCGCGATCAGCAGCCCGCCGCTCGTCTGCGGGTCGTAGAAGAACTCCATCTTGTACTCGTCCGGCGTGCCGTCGAGGTGCGTGTGCGGCAGCGTGTACTCGCGGTTCGACTTGACCGCCCGCGTGCGGAACTGGGTCACGTCCAGTTGCTCGATGCCCGGAATGGTCGGGAACGCCTTCGAGTCGAGCACGATGGTGTGCCCGCTGCCGTCGGCCATCTCGTAGGAGTGGCCGGCCAGCGCGAAGCCGGTCACGTCAGTCGCGGCGTGGACCCCGCACGCCTGCATCGGCCCGACGCCCACCGCGTTCAGTTGGGTCATGCCGCGGCACGCGGCGGCCAGCACGTCCGGCGGGCAAAGCTCCTTCTTGTTGGCGGTGGTCACGAACCCGGTGCCGAGCGGCTTGGTGAGCACCAGCACGTCGCCGGGTTTGGCGTTCGCGTTGGTCAGCACCTTGTCGGGGTGGACGGTGCCCGTGACCGACAGGCCGAACTTGATCTCGGCATCCCGCACCGTGTGCCCGCCGACGATCGTACACTTCGCCTCGATGCACCGGTCCGCCCCGCCCGCCAGGATGCGGCCGAGGATGGCCATCTCCAATTTGTCGTCGGGGAACCCCACCAGGTTCATCGCGGTGAGCGGGGTGCCGCCCATCGCGTACACGTCCGAGAGCGCGTTGGCGGCGGCGATCTGCCCGTACACGAAGGGGTCGTCCACCACCGGCGGGAAGAAGTCGAGCGTCTGGACGAGGGCGATTTCGGGCGTGAGGCGGTACACCCCCGCGTCGTCGTGCGTCTCGGTGCCGACGAGCAGGTTCGGGTCGAAGGTCTTGGGGAGGAAGCTCAGAACCTGAGCGATGCCGCCGGCGGCAAGTTTCCCCGCTCACCCGGCGCACGAGGCGTAGTTGGTCAGCCGCATCTCGCGAGAGGGGGTCATGGGGGAGTCCTCAAAGGTGAACCCCGGCAGTGATCCCGGGGGTGGGTTGTTCCGCCACCCCCGGCATCACTG
>JANNDF010000151.1:0-16021 GCA_031387445.1 Planctomycetia bacterium | reverse complement strand
TTGCAGCAGTGGGAGTTGCGCTTTTCGCGGGACGCCGCCGACGGGCAGGCCCCGGCGGAAATCCTCGACGCCCTGAAACACTGGCTCGCCGCCGTCCGGTAAGTCCGAAACACGAGTCCGACGCGCGTTCAGAAACCAATTCCGGCCCATTCGGGGCACGAATCCAGAGCGGAAAAATCCTCCCGTCCGCGGCACACCGCCGCACACCGGGAGAACGTGAACGTGTCCACACTCAACTCGAAGACCGAGAAGGGCGAAGCCCTCGCCTGCATCACTGTCGATCAGCTCGAAGCCGAGCGTATCACCACCCTGTCGTACAAGACGCTCGAACGGCACGCCCTGGCGGGTGAACCCGTCGGCCGCGTGAAGGTTGGCCGGCGGGTGCTATTCGTGCGCGCCATGCTGGAAGCCTGGATCAAGTCGAAGCTGGCCACCGCCAACTAACCCCTATCGCTCGCGAGACGCCGCGGGCCGATCCCCCTTCGCATCACTGGTAGGGACCGGCCCGACGGCTCCGCGGGTCCACACCCACGGACAAGACCCATGCAGGATACCACACACCCACCGCCGGGTAATGGCGGCAAGAAGACGCTGTACACGAACCCCGACCGCAAGCCGGACGTGCTGACGGTGAACCCTGACGGCATCCCGACGGAGCTGAAAGCTGCCCGTCGGTGGGTGCTGTGGGCGCTCACCTGGAAGGCGAACAAGGACGGCACCGGCAAATGGGACAAGGTGCCCAAAACCGCCACCGGGAAGAACGCCAGTAGCACGAACGCGGGGACGTGGGACACGTTCGACGCGGTGTTCGCCGCCTACCAGTCGGGGCGGTTCGACGGCATCGGGTTCGTGCTGGGGGACGGGTTCGCCGGCATCGACCAGGACGACGTACGGACTCCGACCACGGGCGAACTGATACCGTGGGCGGTGGAACTGCTGACCGCCGCCGGCACCTACGCGGACGTGTCGCCGAGCGGCACCGGGGTGAAGCTGTTCGGCCGCGGGGTATGGAACGGCAACTGGCACAAGAGGCCGCACCCGTCCGGGGCGGGTGAAGTGGAGGTGTACGACGGCGGGCGGTTCTTCACCGTCACCGGCCACCGGCAGGAGGTGGCCCGCTGATCGCTGACATTCAACCCGTACTCGATTCGCTCGCCACCCTGTTCGACGCCAAGCCACCCGAGGACGTGCCACCCCCTCCACCCGGCGCGGCCGGTGGCGGTTGCCAGCTCGAAGACGACGAACTGCCCGACCGCATCCGCGCGAGCAAACAGGGTGCGAAGTTCGGCCGCCTGTGGGCTGGGGACACGTCGGACCATGGCGGGGATGATTCCCGCGCCGATCTCGCCCTGTGCGGCATTCTCGCGTTCTGGTGTGGGCCGGACGCCGACCGCATCCAGCGCCTGTTCCGCCGCTCGGGGCTGATGCGGGCGAAATGGGACGAGCGCCGCGGCACCTCGACCTACGGGCGGTGGACCATCGACAAGGCGCTCGCCGGGAAGACCGAGTTCTACCAGCCGACCGTCGGGGCGACGTTCACCACCCCCACCCCCACCACCCCGAAGCCGCCGCCGTGGCCCGACCCGCTCGCCCCCGAAGCGTACTACGGGCTGTTCGGGCGGATCGTCCGCACGCTCACACCGCACACCGAGGCCGACCCGGTGGCACTGCTGGTGCAGCTCATCATCCTGTTCGGGAGTGTCATAGGCCGCGGCCCGTACTTCACCGTCGAAGCCACCCGCCACTACACGAACGAGTTCGCCGTCCTGGTCGGTAACACCAGCCGCGCCCGCAAGGGCACCAGCAAGGACCGGGTGACGGTGCTGTACACCGGGTTGGATGACGACTGACTGGCCGAGCGGGTGAGCGGCGGGTTGTCGTCGTCCGAAGGGCTGATCCACGCCATTCGGGACGCGCACGGCGAAGACCCCGGCGAGGACGCCAAGCGGTTGTGCGCGATGGAGGCGGAGTGGTCATCGGTGCTGAAGCAGGCCGAGCGGTCGGGGAACACGCTCACCGAGCTGTTGCGGAACCTGTGGGACGGGCTGGGGGTCATCGCCAACAAGACGGTCAACCCCCGCCAAGCGACCGGCGCGCACGTCTCGGTCATCGCCCACACCACCTCCGCCGACCTGACCCGCCACCTGACCGGCACCGACGCCGCCAACGGGTACGGCAACCGGCACCTGTTCTTCTGCGTCAAGCGGTCGCAGTTCCTGCCGTGGGGTGGGTGTGCCGCCGACGCCGAGTTGATGCCGCTGCGGGAAGAACTGCATCGTGCCGCCGGGTGCGCCCAACACACCGAGGAAGTCGGCATCGCCCCCGCCGCCCGCCCGCTGTGGGAGGCGGTGTATCCGGTGCTCGAAGCCGACCGAGGAGGGCTGGTCGGGGCGCTGACGGCTCGCGGGTCGGCGCACGTCCGCCGGCTGGCCATGCTGTACGCCCTGGGGGATTGCTCCGCGACGGTGCGGCCGGTTCACCTGTTGGCCGCGCTCGCCCTCTGGGATTACTCCGAGCGGAGTGTGGTTCACCTGTTCGGGGACAAGACCGGCAACCCGCTGGCGGACGAGATCAAGCTGTTGCTGGCCAACGCCCCGGCCGGGATGACCCGCGAGGACATCGTGCGGAAGCTGGGGAACCACCACTACGGAGATCGGCTGTCGAAGGCACTTGCGGAGCTTCAGGCGGTTGGGCAAGCGCGGGTGCAAACGGTGGCGACCGGCGGCCGGCCGGCCGAGCGGTGGCACGCCTGTCACACGGAACCGGGCACATCGTCGCTCATGACGGTGGCCCGCGAAGCCGTCGGGCGATGCGACGGAAGCGACGAAAGCGACCAAAGCCCCCCGACCGCTCGGGCGGACACCCCCTTTCGTCGCATTCGTCGCTTAGATCGCACCCCCGGCCCGGTGTTCGGAAAGAAGTCTGGAAGCGGAGATGCCCCACCCGAACGCCCCCGCACGCCGCCCCCGAAAGAGGTGTGGCTGGCTCACCAACTCTGGCTCGGGCCGCGAACCCTTACCGACCTCGAAGCCCGCGCGACCGCCGCCGGGATGACCCACTGGAAGAAGCACGCCGACCCTTTGCACATCCAACCGCGGGAGTTGCCCGGCGGGGAGTGGGAGTGGGCGTTGCCGGCCGGACTGAACCGCAACCTTTACCCCACCCCGCCCGACCCACCGCCCCCGCCGCCCCTGTTCGACGATAAGGCAGACGCACCGAGCAAACAGGTGAAGCCGAAGGCCAACGCGAAGAAGCGGAAAGCGAAACGGAAGCCGGGTGGCAAGTGACGCCCCTTCACACGCACTGCTCAGCATGTGCGAGAACTGATTTTCGCACGAAGCGGATACCGTGATTGATCCGCTTGAACGAAGCCTGTACCCTCAACCCGCCTTCGGGCCGGTGTCCGGTGTGGGGTGGAAGTGAGACGCCACCCCCGCCGGCTCTGCCCGTCTCACCGAAGGATACCAGCATGGCTAGCATCTCGACCGACCCCAACGGCAACGTCCGCATCCTGTTCGTCGGCGGGGACAAGAAACGCCGCACCGTCCGGTTGGGAAAGGTGAACCAGAAGACCGCGGAGGCGGTGAAGCTGCGCATTGAGCACCTGAACTCCGCCCTCACCTCGAACTACGCCCTCGACCCCGACACCGCCCGATGGGTGGCCGGCATCGGTGACGACCTGGCCGAAAAGTTGGCTGCCGTCGGACTCATCCCCGAACGGCGTTCCCAGACGCTCGGAGAGTTCTTGAACGCGTACCTCGACCGCCGACGCGGGGACGGTTCGAAGCCGGCAACCGTCGTCACCGTGTGCCGAGTGGTAACTGACCTCACCGACTTCTTCGGTCAGTCGGCCGAGTTGAGGAAGTTCACCGTGGCGGAGGCCGAGCGGTTCAAGGAAGCGTACCAGAAACGCGAGTTGGCCCACGCGACCGTCTACCGCCGGCTGAAGATGTGCAAGATGTTGTTCGACCACGCTCGGCGGCTGAAACTCGTCACCGAGAACCCGTTCACCGACGTGAAGGGGAAGAACACCAACCCGGCCGAACGGCGGCACTACATCTCACCCGCCGACACTCTCAAACTGATCGACCACGCGAACCCGACTTGGCGAACGATCATCGCCCTGGCACGCTTCGCGGGTCTACGCTGCCCGTCGGAGGTGCTGTCGCTGAAGTGGGCCGACGTGAATTTCGCCACCGGCCGGATGACCGTTCCCAGCCCGAAGACCGAACACCTCGAAGGGAAGCAATATCGCGTCTGCCCGATCTTCTCCGCTCTCCGCCCGCACCTCGAAGACTCCTTCGAGTTGGCCGAACCGGGAGCGGAATACGTCGTCGGCGGGCCACAAGGGGACATGTACCGGGCGAACAGTCACAAACCGGGCGGGTGGCAGAACACTTCGCTCTCGTCCGCCTTCCGCAAGCTCATCAAACGGGCGGGGCTGGTGGCGTGGCCGCGACTGTTCCACAACCTCCGGGCGAGTTGCGAGACGGACCTGATGCAGAACCATCCGATTCACGTCGTCACGGCCTGGATCGGCAACACGCCGAAAATCGCACTCACCCACTACCTTCAAACGCTCGATGCGGACTTCGAGAAAGCGGTTCAAGGCGGCGCAGAAAGCGGCGCACTCGGGACGCAGATTCGAGCGCAGACAGAGGCGGACGACATGAAACAGAAACGGACGAACCCGACAGTTTCCCCTAATATATCAGGGGTTCTGTCGGGTTCTGTCCGATCAAGTCGATTATCGTCCGATCAAACGATTGGCCAAGGTGGGACTTGAACCCACACGGTTTTACCCGCTCGATTTTGAGTCGAGTGCGTCTGCCATTCCGCCACTTGGCCTGCCGCTCAGAATCCTACTGCCCTCGGCCGGCACCGTCTACCCAGAGACACGACACCACCCGCCGAGGTTCCGCCCCCCGTCGGCTGCGGCCGTCAGTGCGTGCCCTGGCATCGATCAATTCCTGAAACTGGTCGGCCGCCATCTGCGATCACCGAGTCGGTTCGTGCGACGCGGCGATTCCGCTCCATCGCCCCCCACAATATCATCAACTCACAACCCCTCTCCGGGTTCCGCTCGGTAACGTCATGCGCCGCCTCACGCCGCTGCTCCCGCTACTCCTCGCCGTCGTCACGGTGCTGGTCGGCCTACCCCACACCACCGCCCGCGACGAAGAGGAAGAGATCAACCCGAAGAAGCCGCTCAAGCGGGTGATCGTGGACGACGACACGCCCGGCGGGGCCGGCGCCATCGCCGACGTGGTGCGAGCGGCCACCTCGGCCAAGCACCCGCAACTGAAAAAGTTCTACACCTCCACGTCGGTGGCGTGCGACCGCATCACCCTGGAGGGCGGCAAGGTGCTCCGGGTGGTGCCCCTGCCCTACGTGTGGGAGAAGGACCGCGACAAGTTCCGTGCGAACCCGGAGGGGTTCGGGGCGGCCCCCCTGGACGAAGAGAACAAGGCCGGCGAGCCGCAGTTCATCAAGCCGAAGGACGTGCTCGCCGTCACCACGTTCGAGCGGTTCGCGGTGCTGGAAGCGGACAAGATGGTGTCCACCACGGCCACGGATTCCGCCCCGTACTCCGACCGCGTGTTCGCCGCCGAGCGGGTGCTGTCGGGCACCCTGTTCGCGCACGAGTCGGCCGACGCCGCCAACCGCCGCCGCGGGTCGCACTGGGAGCCGTACAAGACCGCCCTGGTGGAAAAGCTGGTGGACGTGCGGTTGCTCATCGCCCGCGAAATGGCCAAGCAGAAGAACTGGGTGCGGTTGGAAGACCTCGTGAACCGTTACTCGGACCTGTACCGCGGTCGGCCAAAGGTGGTGCAGACGCTCGCCACCATCCGCCTGGACGAGGCGGTCGAGTTGGTCAAGTCGGACGACCAGCCGGCCCTCGAACGCGCCCGCGACATCCTCTCCGAGTTCGAGACGAAGGTGCCGAATGCCGGCAACGAGAAGGCACAGGGCATTCGCACAGCGCTGGCGGCGAAGGCCAAGAAACTGATCGACAGCGTGGGCGGCACGTCGGACAAGGACCGCGCGCGGACCCTACTGAACAACGCCAAGCTGCTCAACCCGGACGACCCGACCGTGCTGGCCAAGCAGAAGGAACTCCGCGCCGGGTACTCGGCCCTGGTGGTGGGGGTGCCGCGAATGCCGCGGCTGATGTCCCCGGCCACCGCCCGCGAGGACAGCGAGCACATGGCCGTCGAACTCCTCTTCGAGAGCCTGCTCGATCCGATCCCGGACGACCAGCTCGGCCGCGTGTACCGCCCGCTCCTGGCGATCCACAAGCCGACCGTCAGCCCGCTCTCGCGTGACCTGACCCTGGTGGGCAACGCCGCGTGGGGTCGGCCGGACGGCGGCGCGTTCGACGCCGCCGACCTCGTCGCCACCGTTCAATTGATGAAGGCGAAGCGGACCCTGCCGTCGGCGGAGGCGGCGGACTGGCTCGCCGACCCGGCGCCCGACACCGACGATCCGACCCGCGTGCGGGTGAAGTTCGCTGCCGCCCACCCCGACCCGCGGCAGTTGCTCGCCTTCAAAATCCTGCCCGGCAAGTACCTGGCCGGTCGGAAGAAGAATCTGGATGACCAGATCGGCAGCGACTCGCTCGCACGCGCGCCGTTCGGCACCGGTCCGTTCCGCCTGACCACCGACTTCGCCCCGTCGCCGGACGACCGGCCGGTGAAAGACATCTCGTTCGTGCCGAACAGCAGCTACCGCCGGCGGGCGGGCCGGTTCGGCGAACCGGAGTTGTCCGAAATCCGCTTCGTCCCGACGGGCGACCGCAAGGCGGACGACCTGGTACGAGACATCGCAGCCGAGCAGATTCACATCCTGCCCGACGTGCCCACCGCCGACCTGGAGAAGTACCGCGCATTGCCAAAGGTGGCCGTGGTCACGCCGCCCGCAAACCGACGGGTTCACATTCTGGCCGTGAACAACACCGTGGCCGCACTCCAGGCGACCGACGTGCGGCGGGGCGTCTCACTGGCTATCGACCGCGAGGGCATCCTGAACGAGGTCTACCGGGCCGGCACGAAGCACCACCACGCGCTCGCCGGGCCGTACCCCGCCGGCAGTTGGCTGGCGCCGACCAGTCCGAAGCCGACCTTCGACCGCGACCTCGCCGCCGGCAAACTCCGCGACGCGAACGGCAAGGTGACGCTGCTGTTCCCGAACGACGACCCGCGGGCGGAGGCGGTTTGCAAGCGGATCGCGGCCGCCGTGAACGGCTGCGGCAAACTGGAGGTTGTGCCGGAGGGCGTTTCGTCGTTAGAACTCCACACCCGCGTGGAGCAGCAGGGGCGGTACGAGCTGGCGTACCTGCCGTTCGATTACCCGGACATCTGGCACGGGCACGCACTGGCCGCCGCACTGGACCCGTCGGCGGCGGGGGGCGGCGGGCGAAACTTCAACTGGTATCGGGCGAAAGGCACGGTGTCCTCGCGGGCCGACGACGGCCTGGCCGACGCCCTCGCCGAGCTGAAATCCCACCGCGATTCCGAAGGGGAGATCAAGAAGGCCGCACGCGACGTGTTCGACCGGTTCAACGAGGCGGTGCCGTTCATCCCCCTCTGGCAGCTCGACCGACACATGGTCGTGTCCACGGGTGTGAAGGTGTATTTCGACGGCCGGGCGAAAGAGGTGCCGTACGACCAACTCGACCCGATCACCCTTTTTTGCAACGCCAGCCGCTGGAAGTTGGATGAGGCGAAGTGAGGATCGCGATTCTTGTTAGCCCGACGCGCGAGCGAGGGGCGAACCAGTGGTCGGACCACCAAGGAACGACCCACGGCCAGCAGCTTCTTGCCCGACCTCGGGTGCAGGCACACCGCCTTCTCGGATCGGCGGTTCGCCCCTCGCTCGCGCGTCGGGCTAACAGGTGGCGGGTAGTGCGTCGCTCATCGAATCTCGACAGGTGGTATGCCCTTCGCTCCCGCGTCGGGCTAACAGTGGGAACACTCTTCATGACGCCGCCACCCGCCAGACCGCAACTGTGGGCGTGCGTGTGCGTCGTCGGGTTACTCGCCGCGGCCGTCGCCCCGCACTCCTTCCTCTTCGAGCCGACCGACTGGGAAACGGTGTACATTCCCGCAGCCGAGCGGTACGAGCGGGGCGAAGACATCTACGACGACACGTTCGTGTACCCGCCGTTCATGGTGCTATTCGCGTGGCCGGCGGCGCACCTTCCCGAAGCCGGCGTGCGTATTCACCTGTGGCTCTCTTGCACGGCCGGCGCGGCCCTGCTGGTGTGCGGGGCGTGGTGGCTGGCGGGCGGGCGGTTCAGCTTCGCCAGTCGCCCGCGGGAGTGGGTGATCGCGGGGGTCGGGCTGACGGCGTTTTTGGGGTACGTGTTCGAAGTCATGGTGAACCGGCAGACGGACCTATTCGTCGGCGGGCTGGCGACGTTCGGTGCGTGGCTCGTCTTCCGCGGGAAGGAGTGGCCCGGCGGTGCGCTCATCGGACTGGCCGCGGCCGCGAAATGCACCCCACTGCTGTTCGCCCCGTACCTGTTTCTCGCCGGCCGGTGGCGGGCGGGCGTGGCGGTCCTGCTCGTCACCGCGATCGCCACCGTGTTGCCCGACCTGCTCGTCCGCCCGCCGACGAACCGCCCGCGGGCGGGCGAGTGGGCCGAACGCTACCTGCTCCCACTCGGGAAGCAGACTGACACGCCGCGGCACCAGTACGCGGCCGAGTGGTCGAACCACTCGCTCACCGGCTTGGCCCTTCGCGTCAGCTCGTATGACCTGCTCGAGTGCGTGCCGGACATCCGCACCGCGGTGAAGGAGAACCACCCGTCGCCGACCGTCGTGAAGGTGGCGGCCGGCGTGATCGGACTGGGGTTCCTCGGCGTGGCCGCGTGGCGGTTCTGGGGGCGATACGACGCGGCCGGCGTCGGGGCGACCCTCTGTCTGATGCTGTTGCTCTCGCCAATGTCGAGCAAGCCGCACTTCTGCGTACTGGCCCTGCCCGCGTGGGCGGTCGCGCGGGCAGGGATAGAACGGAAGAGGTGGGATCTGATCGGGCTGGCGACCCTGGCCGGCGTGTGCACGCTGCTGTCGGCCAAAGACCTGAGCGGGGGCGTGGTGAGCACCACCGCCATGTGGTGGGGGGTGATCCCGTTCGGCGCCGCCGCCCTCTTCGCCGGCTGTCTGCTCATCCCGCGAACACCCACACACCCACAGATTGCCCCGGTCGAAGGGTCTGCCCATGTCGTCCCCACTCAGCCTGTCTGAACTGCCGTCGGTCGTGGCCGGCGGACTCGCATCCACGCCCGTCGTGGACATGCACACCCACCTCTACCCGCCGACGTTTGGCACGCCCGTGCCGCACCGCGGGAACGCCATCGACCCGGCCGGGCTAATGCTGTGGGGCGTCGATGAACTGGTGACCTACCACTACCTGGTCGCCGAGGTGTTTCGGGCGGTGCCGACGACGAAACTGCCCTACGAGCAGTTCTGGGCGATGAGCAAATCCGAACAGGCCGACCACATCTGGAAGCACCTGTTCGTCGAACGCACGCCCATTTCCGAGGCGTGCCGCGGGGTCGTCACCACACTCAGCAAGCTCGGCCTCGACCCCGGCGTGAAGTCGCTCGACGCCCTCCGCCCGTGGTTCCGCGACCAGGACCCGAGCGAGTACATCGACAAAGTCATGGCGCTGGCGAACGTGTCCAGCATCACCATGACGAACGCCGTGTTCGATGACAACGAGCGGGCGCGGTGGCTGGCCGGTATCGCCCCGGACCCCCGCTTCACCGGCGTGCTGCGGTTCGACCAACTGCTACTCGACGTGTCCACCGCCTGCCAGAAGCTGAAGGAGTGGGGGTACGACGTGACCCGCGGGTACAGCCCGCAGACGGTGCAAGAGGTGCGGCGGTTCCTACACGACTGGTGCGACCGCGTGAAGGCCGTCTACTGCGCCGTGAGTTTGCCGCCGGAGTTCCGCTACCCGGACGGCGGCTGGTGCAGCACGATGCTGAAGGAGTGCGTGCTGCCAGTGTGCGAGGAGCGGAACATCCCGTTCGCCATGATGATCGGCAGCCGCCGCGGGGTGAACCCGGCGCTGAAGGACGCCGCCGACATGGGCGGTGCGGCCGACGTGCAAAGCGTTTGCACCCTGTGCCGCGAGTTCCCGCGGAACCGCTTCTTCGTGACCATGCTGGCCCGCGAGAACCAGCACGAACTGGCCGTGGCGGCGCGGAAGTTCGGCAACCTGATGGTGTTCGGCTGCTGGTGGTTCCTGAACAACCCGAGCCTGATCGACGAGATGACCCGGATGCGCGTCGAACTACTCGGCACCACCGTCATCCCGCAGCACAGCGATGCCCGTGTGCTCGACCAACTGATTTACAAGTGGGACCACAGCCGGCAGGTGATCGGGAAGGTGCTGACCGAGAAGTACGCCGACCTGATCGCCGCCGGCTGGCCACTCACCCGCGCCGAAGTCGAGCGCGACGCCAAGCTGTTCCTGAGCGAGAACTTCACCACATTCCTGAAATAGGGTGGTCCGCTCTCGCCGAGAGCGGGTCCGTGGTAACGGAGGTTGGCCGTGACGCACCTACTGACGATCGGACTCGAACGGGCCGAGGTGAAAGAACTCCGGAGCCGGGTGGCAGTGCCGATGATCGCTCACGAGATGTTGCCAAAGGTTCAGATCCGGAATGGCAACCTCTTCGCCCTCCATCCGGATCGGGAACAGTTCGTGCCGGTGTCGAAGGTGCTCTTTCACGGCATCTTCGAGGATGATTTGCCGACGCTCGCGGCCCTGGCACTGTGGGGCGGGCCGTGCCTGCCGGGTGCCCACGGGATGCTCGACTGTCGACCGCGGATCGCCAACCTCGCGCGAGTTCGGCGTGTATCGCGGTTCGCTGCAATGCCCCGCGGGTACGCCGACGCGAACACCACTTTTCCCGTCACGAATGGGATGGTGGCTAAGTGGGGTGAGTGGCACTGTGGGGAAGGCAAGGAGCGGGTGGCGGCCGACCATCGCGTCTCCGAGCCGACCCTGTTCGAGCCGTTCATCACCGGCGAGGCGGTGCGCGTCCAACTGATCGGCCCAAAGGTGTTCCAACTGACATTGGGTGGCGACGGGTGGAAGAAGTCGATCCACGGGGACGACACGGTTTTCACCGACCCCGATCCGGAACTGGTGGCGGACACACGTCGGCTGGCAGATCACTTCGGCCTGCCCGTGTGCACGACCGACTACATGGTGTCTCCGGACGGTGAGAAGCACCTGCTCGAACTGAACCACATCCCGAACGTGACACAGTTCGCCGAGATGCGAACGGCCTACCTCGACTTTGCCGCCGAGTGGGTGAACACAGGAGTTTGACCCCATGCTCTCGCCGTTCGCCATGACCCGCCCGCGCCGCGAGATCGTCGGCATGTCGGCCATCCTGTTGCCGTTCCGGGCGGACGGGGCGGTCGATTGGGACGGCTTCCGCGCGCACGTCGCACGCACCGCTGACAGCGGGCTGTCACCGGCAGTCAACATGGACACCGGGTACGCCAACCTGATCGACACCGACACCCGCGAGCGGGCGCTGGCCGAGACCGCCGCCGTCATGAACGGCCGCGAGTATGTGGCCGGGGCGTTCGTCGGCGATTCGCCCGGAGCGATGTTCGACCTCGCCGGCTACCAGCGGGGCGTCGAGCAGATCCAAAAGCACGCCGGCACGCCGGTGATCTTCCAGTCGTTCGGCCTGACCGCCCTGCCCCGCCCCGAACTCATTCGCGCCTACGAAGCGATCGCCCGCGACTGCCCGCGGTTCGTGGCGTTCGAGCTGGGCACGCAGTTCGCCCCGTTCGGCAAGATCTACGACCTCGACACCTACGCCGGGCTGCTCGGGGTGAAGCAGTGCGTCGGGGCGAAGCACAGCAGCCTGCACCGCGTGCCCGAGTGGGAGCGGCTCGCACTGCGGGACCGTGTGCGGCCCGACTTCCTCGTGCTCACCGGCAACGACCTCGCCATCGACATGGTGGTGTACGGCAGCGACTACCTGCTCGGATTGAGCACGTTTGCCCCCGACCTGTTCGCCAAACGCGACGCCATGTGGGCGGCCGGGGACCCGGCGTTCCACGAGTTGAACGACCTGTTGCAGTACCTCGGCTTCTTCGCCTTCCGACCGCCGGTGCCGGCGTACAAGCACTCGGCCGCCATGTTCTTGAAGCTCCGCGGGTGGATCGGCTGCGACGACACCCACCCGAACAGTCCGAAGCGTCCCGACGCCGACCGCGAGGTGCTCCGCGACATCGCCGAGCGGCTGAGCGCATTCGCCTAACCGGCACACTCGCGCCAACCGGACCCCGCCCATCACGGGTGTGTGAGTTCACCTCTTGCGGCCACACACCCGGCGGGGAATCGTAAAGGCACACCACGATTTCGCACCCGGACTCACGCATGGGCACCGCCCACCCGTCGCTCGTTTCACACCCCGGCTTCCGCGCCGACGCCACCAATCGCACGGCGTACCTGGTCGTGGCGACCGCCGCCACGAGCGACCCGACCCCGTTGCCGGCGGCGGTGGCAGTGCTGCGGGTCGGGGCCGACTTCTCGATGCAGTCGCTCACGTGCCTGGACGCCCCGCACTTCCGCCCGCGGCAGATCGCCGAGAAATTTTGGCTGGGACTGTCGCTGTACGGGAAGGCGAAGCTGGTCACGTTCCGCGGGCGGCAGCACGATTTGCCGGTGCTCGAACTCGCCGCGTTCCGCTTCGCCCTGCCGCTCGGCGACTACGTGCAGAGCAGCCGCAACCGCTTCAACGGGCCGATCGACTTGCACGACTGGTTCACCAACCACGGCGCGAACGCGGTGTCCGCCGACCTGGGCACGCTCGCCGCACTGCTCGGCCGCCCCGCCCTGCCCCGCCCGGACGACACCCACGACGCCTGCATGTGCGACGCCCTCGACACGTACTTCGTGTTCCTCCGCACGCGGGTGATGGCGTGTGAAATCACACCGGAGATGGAAGCCGAGTTGACCCGCACGGCGCGGCAGTTGATCGCCACCCGTGCCGCGGACTGCCCCGTCCTCGGTCGGTACGGCGATGCTTGGGGCGAGGCGGCGTGAGTACACTTTCTGGATGAAACGAGTCGTCATCGTCGGCGGCGGGCTGAGCGGGCTGGCCGCGGCCTTCCGCATCCGCGAAGCCCACCCCACCTACTCCGTCACCCTGCTCGAAGCCCGCACGCGGTTGGGCGGGAACATCGGCACGGATCACATCGACGGGTTCACGGTCGAGCGCGGGCCGAACGGCCTGTTCGACGCCAAGCCGCACGCCGTGCAATTGTGCCGCGACCTGGGCATCGGAGACCGCCTCATCCCGGCGAGTGAAGGCTCGCGGAAGAATCGCTTCCTCTATCTGAAGGGCAAACTGCACCGCCTGCCGGGTGATCCACTCGGGCTGTTGCTCAGTCCGGTGCTGTCGTTCGGGGCGAAAATCCGAATGCTCACCGAGCCGTTTCGCAATCGGCCCGCCGACACGCCCTACGACGAGTCCGTCGCCGCGTTCGCCCGCCGGCGGTTCGGCAACGAGGCGGCCGACGTGTTCGTCGACGCACTCGTCACGGGCATTCACGCCGGCGACCCGGAGCGGCTGAGCGTGGCCGCCGCGTTCCCGCGCTTGCCGATGTTCGAGCGTGCGTGCGGCAGCGTGCTGAAAGGCGTTCTCCGCTCGGCGAAGGCCCGCAAGCAGGCCGCCATTGCCCGCGGCGAGGAGCCCTCCCCTCAGCGGATGTGGTCGTTCCGCGAGGGGTTGCAGGTGCTGACCGACACGCTGGCCGAACGGCTGGCCGGCGTGGTCCGCGCCTGCGTCAGTGTCAACGGGCTGTCACTGAACGGCGGCGAGTGGACGGTGACATCCGACGGCGAACGATTCACCGCCGACGCGGTCGTGCTCACCACCCCGGCGGATCATCAGGCGAAGCTGCTCGCCCCGCTGAACGCCCGGCTGGGTGAACTGGCCGGCGGCATCCGCTTCGCGGCGGTGAACGTGGCCGTCCTCGGCTACCGCGAAGCCGACGCGCCGATCCGCCCCGACGGGTTCGGGTACATCGCCCCGCAGAACACCGGCCGCGACGTGATCGGCGTGCAGTGGTGCAGCAGCACGTTCCCGGATCGCGCCCCGTCTGGCCACGTGGTGTGGCGGGCGCTGGCCGGCGGGGTGAACCGCCCGGACGTGACGACACTCCCCGACGACGAGTTCGTGAAGTTGGTTCACCGCGAGATGACGGTGACGATGGGCGTGACGGGCGAGCCGGTGTTCGCAACGGTGATTCGCTGGCCGCGGGCGATCCCGCAATACGAACTCGGCCACCCCGCACGGGTGGCCGAGATGATGCGACTCGCCGAAGCGTTCCCCGGCCTCATCCTCGGCGGCAACAGCTACCACGGTGTGGCGATCAACGACTGTTGCGAACAGGCGGAGGCGATCACGCGGCGGGTGTGACGTCCGCCGGCTTCCCCTTCCGCCGCAACTTCCGCACCGCCACGAACCCGCCGACAACGAGCCCGCACACGAGCAGGATCGCACCGGGTTCCGGGACGGGAGAGAAGTTGAGCACGAGGTTGTTCCCACTCCGCTGGAGGGTCAGACTGTCGCCGTTGTTTAGGGTCGGGAGGCTCGACACGTCGAGGGAAATCGGCCCGCTGTTCGGGTTCTGGGCACCCACGGTGTACACACCGAAGATATCGATCGTCGGCGAACTGCCGTCGAGGAGCAGATTACTCGACGAGGAGAGGGTGGCGAGAGTGTAGTTGCCGTACCCGTTGACACTGAACCCGGACGCATCGTCCAGCTTCAGGATTGACCCTGTTTTGAAGTCCAGCGTATTCGTGCCGGTGACGTTCAATCTGCTTGCAGTGCCCACCTCGTTGGTGACGCCTCCCAAGTTTGACATCAGCGTGCCACCGTTCTGGATGGTCACGTTGCCGACGGTGAACGTGTTGGTACCGGTGCTGGAATCAGCCCGAAGAGTGCCGCCTACCAGGACCGCGGTGGCACCCGTCACGAAGCCAACCGTGCCAGTGCCAGTAGTGCCGGAGAGCGTCCCACCACTGTTCACAGTGATCGCTCCCGTGCCGGTGGCCGACCCGCTGGTGTTCGCCGCGACTAACGTGCCGGCGTTGATGGTCGTGCCGCCGGAATACAAGTTGCCACCCAATCTTGTGAGTCGAGTCGTGCCACTGCCGTTCTGAACCACACCGCCAGTCCCGGAGAGCGAGTTGGCGATGTTGACACTGTCGTTGCGGTTGAACGCGAGTGCGGCGCCGCTGCTGACGTTCACAGTAGTACCACTGCCCAGCGAACCCGTTGCACCGTTGTTGCCGACCTGCAACGTCCCGCCAAGGACGCGAATGTTTTGTGATGATCCGCCGGTGGCACCGATGTTTGCGGTGATCGTTAGGGTGTTCGCTCCAAGTTTGGCAAATCCGATCGTGTTGGGGATGCTGCCCGAGTTAGTGATCGCGTTCGCATAGGTCTGATTGCCGTTACTGGTGTCGATGCCCAGGTAGGAACCAGCCTTCAACCCACCGGAAGTGGTGCCGAGTTGATTAATCTGCTGAATGTCCGCCGCCGAAAACCCAGTCGCCCCGCCGAGGGTGAGTCCCAGAATCGCCCCACTCTCGATGACAAGAGTCGTCTCATTCCAGTTGCCCGAGTTGCCGTTGTAAAGCGAGGCTTTTGTGTTGAAGTGAAGTGTGCCGGTGGATACGGTCGTCACGCCGATGTAGTTGTTGCTGCCACTCAGGACTTGCGTTCCGGACCCGATCTTGATTACCCCGCCGGTTCCAGAGATTGCGCCAGCGTAGTTTGCAGTCGATGTCGCTGACGTGCCCCCGCCCACGCTCAGAGTCCCGGCGCCGAGGGTAACGTTACCCCCAGTCGTCCCACCGCCGGAGAGCGTGCCGATCTGATTGCTGAACCCGTTGAGGTCGAGGGTCGCACCGGCACTGTTCTCCAGTGTCACGTTCGAGTTCAGACCGAACGCCCCGCTTGTTCCCG
>JANNDF010000354.1:0-17318 GCA_031387445.1 Planctomycetia bacterium | reverse complement strand
GCGTCTTTCAAGGCGAACGTCTGGCCGATGACCGCCCGCAACACCCCGCTCGCCATCCAGGTGTTCATGTCGTTCGCGCACGCCCGTTGCTCGTCGGCGGTCATGGCGAACATCACGAACCCGAACAGGCTCAGCCCTTTCACGTAGAACGGGCCGTTCGGCCACACCGGACGTGCCTGCCGCCCGGCCATCACCACCACCCGCCCGCGGGGGGCCATCATCTCCACCGTGCGGTCGAGGTCGGTCGGCGGGAGAGTCTCGAAGTACACATCGACTCCCTTCGCGTCGGTCGCGTCCTTGACCCCCTTCACCACGTCGTCGGTCTTGTAGTTCAGCACCACGTCGGCCCCCAGATCGGTGGCCATCTGTGCCTTCATCGCGCTGCCCACGGTCGTCACCACCTTCGCCCCCGCCGCCTTCGCCATCTGCACCACGCACGCCCCCACCCCGCCGGTGCCGCCGTTCACGAACACCGTTTCGCCGGCCTTCAGGTTGGTCCGCCAGAACAGCCCCAGGTGTGCGGTGATGCCCACCAGTGCGAGCGCCGCGGCGTCGGCTTCCTTCACGCCGGTCGGCAGCGGGTAGAGCCACTGCTCGCCGGTCACGCAATACTCGGCGAACGTGCCCTGCCGACCGAGGATGCCCTGATTGCTGCCCCACACGCGGTCGCCCACCTTGTACCGCGACACGCCCGGCCCGACGGCGTCCACCGTGCCCGCCAGGTCGCACCCGGGGATGAACGGCTTGGGCAGCGGCATCGCCACAATGCCGGCGCGGATGTAGGTGTCGACCGGGTTGAGCGACGCGGCGGCGACCTTCACCCGCACCTCGCCGGCCTGCGGGTCGGGTGTGGGCAGGTCGCCGTAGCGGATCACGTCCGGCCCGCCGGTCGTCTCGTAATGGGCGGCTTTCATGCGGGGTTCTCCTGGTGAACCCCGGCAGTGATGCGGGGGGTGCTGTGGTCGATCACCCCCGGCATCACCGCCGGTTCACCGGACGTTCTACCGGAACGCCATGAACAGGGCCAAAGCCAGCGCGACGAGCAGACCCACCCAGATCCACAGCGACTTGCCGCGGCGGGGGGCGTCGTCTTCCGACGTGTACTGCTCGCAGTACGGGCACCGCGGGGCGGGCGTCCTCGGGGATCGGCTCCCGGCAGTGCGGGCAAGGGGCGGTGGTCAATCCGGCACCTCGTAGTGTTCTGCTCGCTCCGCGAGCGGGTTCGATCAGCCGCTCGCGGAGCGAGCAGAGCACTCTCAATCCGGCACCTCCACCCGCACTTCGGTGTCGGTGACGGTGACGGGGTAGCAGGCGGTTTTCACCCGCGGGTTGTCGGCCCACGCGCCGTCGTTCAGGCGGAACCGCCAGGCGTGCCACGGGCACGTCACGACGCCCCCTTCGACGTGCCCCCCGGCGAGCGACGCCCCGGCGTGCGGGCAGCAGTCGTCGATGGCAAAGAACCCGCCCTCGTGGTGGAACACGGCGATCGTCCGCTTGCCGACCGACACGACCACCGATTCACCGGGAGGGATGTCGGACGGCTTCCCAACCAGAACGCTCGCAGGCATGTCTTTCCTCATATTCGCACGGGCGGAGTATCCGCCGGCGGTCTGTTATGTACAGTGGCGGGAACGGCCGTCGTCCTCCGCCTGGGGCCTGTCATGCTCGAAGTCGAAATGAAGTTCCGACTCCCCGACTGGGCGCCCCTCGTGGCGACACTGACCGAGTGGGGCGCGACCCCCGACCCGGTGCGGAAGGATACCGACAACTATTTTAACGCCCCGGATCGGGATTTCGCCCAAACGGACGAGGCCGTCCGCGTCCGCCGGGTGGGGGTGTCGAACATCCTCACTTATAAGGGGCCGAAAATCGATACGGCCACCAAGACCCGCACCGAGATCGAGCTGAAACTGGCCGACGGCCCGACCCCCGCCGCCGACGCGGTGAAATTCCTGAGCGCGCTCGGCTACCGGCCGGTGGCGGTGGTCTCCAAGATGCGGACGGTGTACCACTTCGAGCGACACGGGTTCCCGATGCAGGTGTGCCTGGACGACGTGGGGGCGGTGGGCAAGTACGTCGAAGTGGAAGTGATGGCGGAACCGGCCCAACTGGACGCGGCGAAACTGGCGGTGATGACGACCGCGACCGAATTGGGACTGACGGATCACGAACGGCGGAGCTATTTGAGGTTGTTGTTGGAGAGGAAATAAAAGTACTCCGCACCCTCCGGGTGCGGTTCCGAGCCGCACCCGGAGGGTGCGGAGTACATTGAAGAAATGCTCCCCGTCGCCACCACCATCGCCGAAGTCCGCGCCGCCGTCCTCGCCGCGCGTGCTGCCGGCCACCGCATCGGGTTCGTGCCGACGATGGGCGCGCTGCACGCCGGGCACGCCGAACTCGTCCGCGTGGCGAAGCGGCAATCCAACTTCGTCGTCGTGTCGGTGTTCGTGAACCCGACGCAGTTCGGCCCGACCGAAGACTTCGCCAAGTACCCCCGCACGCTCGACGACGACCGCCGCATCTCCGCCGACGCCGGCGGCGACCTGATCTTCGCCCCGAGTGCGGCCGAGATGTACCCGCCAAACGCCGTCACGTTCGTGGAAGTGGCGGGGCTGGATCAGGTGTTGTGCGGCCCGCGGCGGCCGGGACACTTCCGCGGGGTCGCTACGGTGGTGCTGAAACTGTTCAACATCGTGCGGCCGGATGTGGCCGTTTTCGGGGCGAAGGACGCGCAGCAGTCGATCGTCCTGAAAAAGATGGTGGCCGACCTGAACGTGCCGGTGGAAATGGTCATCGCCCCGACGGTGCGGGAAGCCGACGGTCTGGCGATGAGTTCCCGCAACCGCTACCTGAGTGCGGCGGAGCGGAGCGAAGCGCCGAAGATCGCGTTCGCCCTGTCGCAAGTGCGGGACCGGGCACAGGCGGGCGAAACGGACGTGGCCAAGCTGGAAGCGCAGTTGCTCGCGGCGGTGCAAGCGATCCCCGGTGCGAGAGTCGATTACGCCAACATCCTCGACGCCGAAAACCTCACGCCCATGACCACACTCGACCGCCCTGCCCTCGCGGCGGTGGCCGTATTCCTGGGCACCACGCGGCTGATCGATAACCTGATCCTGTCACCCCGGACCGCGTCCGCCTGACCCGAGCCTCTGATGCTGCGGCGTTCCGCCGCGGTTGCGCTCACTCCCGCGTTGCGACCCCGAGGCCGTTTTTCTTGGTGCCGCCCAGTGAAGGGCTTTATCGGTACTGAGACAACCGCTGTTCCCCGAAAAGCCCTTCACTGGGCGGCTCGGTGAACGTCCTCGGTCGATGGTTCGAAGTCGGGTCGGTGGTCCGCTTCGGGGTGACACTTCCAATTCCCAGGGCAACGCCCTGGGAAACTAGTCACATCATGCCCCACCCGCTGTACACCCCCGAAATCCGGGAGATGCTCGACGCCGACGACGCCGTCGGGCTGGCGGCGATGTGCGACGAGTTGCACCCGGCCACCATCGCCGAGGCGATCAGCGACTTCGACCCCGATCTGACGTGGAAACTGCTCAGCGGCACGGAGGTTCGCACCCAGGCGTCGATCTTCGAGTACCTGCCCGGCACCATGCAGGTGGAACTGCTCGACGACCCGTCCCGCCCGCAAGTCGTGAAGCTGATCGAGAAGATGTCGCACGACGACCGCGTGGACCTGTTGAAGAAACTGCCCACGCGAGTGTACGAGAACCTGCTGCGGCTGGTCGACGAGGTGGACCGGCGGGACATGAAGGCGCTGTTCGAGTACGGCGAGGGCACCGTCGGCGCCATCATGACGACGGACTACGCCTGGCTGCCGCAGACGCTCACCGCCGCGGAAGCGGTCGACCAACTGCGGGCACAGGCACCAGACAAAGAGACGATCTACTACATCTACGTGCTCGGCGACGCCCGCAAGCGGCCGGACGGCGGTATCGCCCCCCGCCCGCTGCAAGGCATCATCTCGCTGCGAGACTTGATCCTCGCCCCGCGGCACGCGCTCATCGGCGAACTGATGGAAGAAGAGTTGGTCGCCCTCAAGTACACCGACCCGCAGGCGACCGCCGCCGACATCCTCGGCCGGTACGACTTCATCGCCGTGCCAGTGCTCGACGAGCACGGCGGGATGCTCGGCATCGTGACACACGACGACGCCCTCGACGTGGTGACGCGGGAGGCGACCGAAGACTTGCAGAAGCAGGGGGGCGTCAGCCCGATTGCCGGCGACTACCTGACGGCCGGGCTGTGGCAGGTGTGGAAGAGCCGCGTGGGCTGGCTGGCCGGGCTGTTCATCGCGCAGCTGCTCACCGTCCTCGTCATGTCCTTCTACGAAGACCAGTTGAAGCAGGTGACGGTGCTAGCCACGCTGATTCCGCTCTGCCTGTCGGTGGGGGGGAACGCCGGGTCACAGGCGAGCACACTCGTCACGCGGGCGCTAGCGCTGGAACAGGTGCAGGTGCGGGACTGGTTGCGCGTCTTCCGCCGCGAGGTGGTGGTCGGCACGGCACTCGCCGTCACGCTCGGCGCGCTCGGCCTGTTCCGCACGTACTTCCTCACCTTCCACGAGATCCGCGACGTCCACGATCAGCTCGTGAGGCTGACGTGTGTCATCGGCATCTCGGTGCTGTTCATCTGCCTGTGGGGCACGCTCCTCGGTTCGATGCTGCCCATCATCATCAAGAAGATCGGCTTCGACCCGGCCCTCATGTCCAGCCCGTTCATCGCCACCCTGTCGGACGTGTCCGGCATCGTCATCTACTTCAGCGTGGCCTGGGTGTTCTTCTTCTCCGGCTGGTGGTGAGAACCTTTTCATCAACCTCTCACCACGTCCGGTTACAGTCTCCGCACCTCACCCCTCTTCGGACTCTCCCATGTCCACACTCCTGTTCGCCGTGCTTCTGGCAACACCCGCGGCGGACCCGCCGAAACCCGCCGACCTGCCGAAGCCGCAAGAACTGACCGCGAAAGAAGACCACCAGAAGATGCTGGAACTGCTGAAGATCAAGGAACTCCGCCGCGGGGCGGACGGCAACAACAAGAGCGCCCCGAACGCCGCCAACTCGGACGAGAGCAAGGCCACGCCGTACAAGAAGCTGCCCGACCCGCTGGTGTTCGACAACGGGACGGCGGTGAAGACGGCGGCCGACTGGACGAAGCGGCGGGCGGAGATCGTCGAGCACTTCGACCGCGAGGTGTACGGCCGCGTGCCGAAGGCGGTGCCGATGGTGACGTGGAAGGTGACGGACACGACGAAGGGCAAGGCGGGCGACATCGACACGACCACGAAGAAGCTGGTCGGCACGGTGGACAATTCCAGCTACCCGCACGTGAAGGTGGAGATCCAGCTCTCCGTGACGACCCCGACGATCGCCCCCGGCCCGGTGCCGCTAATGATGGAGTTCGGGTTCAGCTTCGGCGGGGGCGGCGGGGGTGGCGGCGCTCCGGGTGGACCGAAGCCGTGGACGCAACAACTCATCGAAAAGGGTTGGGGATACGCCATCCTGTCGCCGGGCAGCATTCAAGCGGACAGCGGCGGGAGCGGGAGCAGCGACAGCGTGGTCCTGGCCGACGCGCAGTTCGACCGGCTGTTGAAGTCGTACAGCGGCACCGGCGACACCCTCGACTACGCAAAGGTGTCCGAGGACGCGCGGGCGCGGTTCGACCGGTTCGCCAAGATCGGCAACGAACCCGAACTGCCGAAGGAGGGCACCATCACCCGCGCCGACCACCGCAAAGAGTACGCCAAGCGGCAGGAGGAGAAGCGGAAGAAATTCGGGGAGACGGCCGTGTCTTCGTACCAGGGGCTGACCACCGGGATCATCGGCCTGTGCAACAAGGGCCAGCCGCGGCAGCCGGACGACTGGGGCGCGCTGCGGGCGTGGGCGTGGGGTGCCAGCCGGGCACTCGACTACCTGGAAACCGACAAGGCGGTGGACGCCAAGCAGGTGGGCATCGAGGGGCTGTCGCGGTACGGCAAGGCGGCCGTCGTGACGATGGCCTACGACGAGCGGTTCGCCATCGGGCTGATCGGCAGCAGCGGGCAGGGCGGGGCGAAGATCATCCGCCGCGACTTCGGCGAGAAGGTGGAGAACGTGGCGAGCAGCGGCGAGTACCACTGGATGGCAGGCAACTACATCAAGTACGCCGGGCCGAAGACGGCGGAGGATTTGCCGGTGGACGCTCACCACCTGGTCGCGCTGTGCGCCCCGCGGCCGACGTTCATCTCCGTCGGCTCGCTCAAGGTGGAAGGCACTTGGATCGACGCGAAGGGCAGTTTCCTGGCCGGCCTCGAAGCCGGGCCGGTGTACAAACTGCTCGGCAAGAAGGACTACGGCACGAAGGACTTCCCGGACGAGAAGGTGGGGCTGACCGACGGCGACATCGCCTTCCGCATGCACGAGGGCGGGCACACCGTCGGCCCCAACTGGCCGACGTTCCTGACGTGGGCGGATCGGTACGTGAAGGCACCGGCGAAGAAGTGAACCGAGGGCGTGGTCGGTCACAGGGTTCGACAGAACTGGACACGGATGAAGAGGATGAAAACGGGGATGAAGAGGATCAGAACAGATTGTGTCGGATCCTCTTCATCCCTGCTTCATCCGTGTCCCTCCTGTTGAACTCCACTTCGGCCGCACTGCGGGGGTTCGCCTGGAACCCCTTGCGCTTCTCGCCCCACGGACTACCATACCGGCAACCCCACCGGGGTCGTCGCATGTTCGCCGACATCTCCGACCGCATCCGCACCAACCCGCCCGCCTTCCACTACGGCGCGGCGGTGACGGACTTCGACGCCGACGGACAGCCCGAATTCGTCGTCGCCGGGTTCGGCGGGCCGAACCGCGTGCTGCGGTGGGACGGCGAACAACTCTGGGACATCGCCCCCCGCTCCATCGCCGACCCCGACCGCCAGACACTTTCGCTCATCGCCGGTGATGTGGACGGCGACGGCCGCGAAGAACTGTACGCCATGCACGCGGACACGTTCGCCGGCCCCAAAACGCACCCCGACCGCCTGTTCGACCTCGACCCCACCACCGGCCGCTGGCACGACCTGCTCTCGCACCCGTCGAACCGCTCCGCCCGCAACGCCGTCGCCGGCCGCTCGGTGGCTGCACTCGACCGCCGCGGCACCGGGCGGTACGGCTTCTTCGTTGCCAACTTCGGCCGGCCGATGGGCTACTACGAGATGGGCAGCGACGGGCGGTTCGTGGACCTCGCCCCCGCGCTCGGCCTCGACCTGTGCACCGGCGGGCGGGGCGTGTGGACCGGCCCGCTGGCGTCGGACCGCACCGACATCCTGTGCGTGAACGAGTCCGGGGCGAACTTCCTCTTCCGCAACACTGGCATGGGCACGTTCCTGGAGATCGCCCACGACGTGCGGCTGGCCGACCCGGACGAACACGCCCGCGGGGTGACAGTACTCGACGCCGACGGCGACGGCCGGCTCGATGTGGTGTGGGGCAACTGGGACGGCCCGCACCGGCTGATGCTCCGCACGCCCGACGGCCGGTTCAAGGATCGTGCCACCCCCGCGATGGCGCTGCCCAGCCGCGTGCGTACCGTCATCGCCGCCGACTTCGACAACGACGGGTTCGAGGAACTGTTCTTCAACAACCTGGGCGAGCCGAACCGCCTGTTCCGCCGCATCGACGGCGAGTGGCGGTTGAGCGATCCCGGACCCGCGACCCTCCCCACCGGGGCCGGCACCGGGGCGGCGGTCGCCGACATCGACGGCGACGGCGTGCTGGAACTGCTGGTGTGCCACGGCGAAGCGTCCGAGCAACCGCTCGCGCTGTTCAAGGCGGCGAACGCCGGTCACCACTGGGTGCGGTTCGCGCCGGTGACGCGGTTCGGCGCCCCCGCCCGCGGGGCGACGGTGCGGCTGTCCGCCGGCGGGCGGACACAAGTGCGGGTGATCGACGGCGGCAGCGGCTACCTGTGCCAGATGGAGCCGGTCGCCCACTTCGGGCTGGGTGCGGTGACGAACACCGATTCCGTTCGCGTGGTGTGGCCGGACGGCGCCGAGGTCATGCTCCGCGGCCCGGCAATCCGTACCACCCACCGCGTCGAGTACCCACGGGGTTGACGGATATGAACGAGCCGCGACCGCGAGGGAGCGGGGGCACCCGCCCCGCTCCCTCACGGTCGCGGCTCGTCGAACGACTCACCTCACGCCACGAGCTTCTCGACCGGTTTGCCCTCGCGGAACAGTTGGATCGGGCGGCCGGTTGGGGTTTGCAGTTCGGTCGTGTGCGGGATGCCCAGTTGACCGAAGACGGTGGCGGCGATGTCGTCCGGGGTGCAGCCGTCGCGGTCGGGGGCCATACCGCTGGCGTCCGTCGCCCCGTACGCGAACCCCTTCTTGAACCCGCCGCCGGCCAGCACGCACGCCATGCTCCGCGCCCAGTGGTCGCGGCCGGCGTTCTTGTTCACCTTCGGCGTGCGGCCGAACTCACCGGCGCACATGACGATGGTGCTGTCCAGCAGGCCGTTCGCGTCCAGGTCGGCGATCAGCGCGGCCAGCCCGCCGTCCAGGCCGGGCATCAGGCGGGTCTTGTGCGCGTCGAACGTCTTCTGGTGCGTGTCCCAGCCGCCCATGCCGATGGTGACGAACCGCACCCCGGCCTGCACCAGGCGGCGGGCCGCCAACCCGCTCGCGGCCAGCGGGCCGGTGCCGTAGCTGTCGCGGACCTTCTGCGACTCGCTGGCCAGGTCGAACGCCTTCTTCGTCTTGTCGGATCGCAGGATGTCGAGCGCCTGCTGGTGGAAGGTGTCCAGGCCGTCGGCCAGGTCGCTGTTCTGGTCGATGCGGCGGAAGCCGTCGTCGAACGTCTTCAGCAGCTTGTCCTTCTTGTCCAGGTCGTCGAGCGACACGTTGTTCGGCAGGCTGATGCCCCGCAGGCGGAAGGTGGCCGCCGCGTTGTTCTTCCCGCCACCGCCGCCGCCTTCCACCAGGAACGGGTTGTACGAGGTGCCGAGGAAGCCGGCGGTGCCGGCCTGTCCGCCGCGGAGGTCCATGAAGGTGACGAACGGAGGGATGCCCGATTCCACCGGCAGCATCTTGGAGGCGATCGACCCGAGGGCCGGGTATTGCAGGGCGGCGGTCGGCTTGTTCCCCGTGGTCATGAACACGGTGGCCGGGCCGTGGCTGGGGATGGTGTGGTACAGGCTCCGCACCACCGTCACCTTGTCGGCCTGCTCGGCCATCTTCGGCAGCGTCTCGGCGAACTCGACGCCGGCCGCCTTCGTCTTGATGTTCTTGAACTCGCCGCGGATGCCTTCGGGGGCGTCCGGCTTGTTGTCCCACATGTCGATGGTGGCCGGCCCGCCGGCCAGCCACACCAGGATGACGCTCTTGGCCTTGCCCTTCGGGCCGGCGGACGACTCCTTGGAGCCCTTCGCGGCCTTCGCCTCGGCGGCGAGGATGCCGGGCAGGGTCAGCCCCAGGGCGCCGGCGGCGCCGATCTGGAGGAAGTTGCGGCGGTGGAAGCGTTCGCAGTCCATGGGAACCTCGGGCGGTCAGCGGTCAGCTTTCAGCGGTCAGCCAGAAAGCGACCTGGGTTTAGGATTCGGATCGGAGTCGTTGCATGAGTGCGGTCAGCATTCGCTTGACTTCCACCACCTTCTTGTCCAGAGCGACATAGCCCGCGTCGGATAGATACCCGAGGTCGCGGGCGAGGATGAACTGGTACTCCAGTTCACACGACGACCGCATCGAGATCTGGACGAATCGAGCGAAATCGATGTCCGAACCTGCGCCACACCCTTCCGCAATGTTCGTGGGAATCGATTGCGCAGACCGCCTCATCTGGCTGATCATGTTGAACCGCTCGTCCGGCGGGAATTTCGTGGTGACCGCATACACCTCCAGGACGATGGCGTGCGCCTTCTCCCAAACCTTGAGTGTGCGGAAATCCTTCACGGCGAGCTCCAGTGCGTTTCTGGCTGACCGCTGAATGCTGACCGCTGACGGCTTAATGATTCAGAATGAACTCCCGCGTGTTGATAAGTGCCCACAGCACGTCTTGCAGGGCGGTGCCGCGGGCCTTCTCGCCCTTGATGTACTTCACCGCCTCGTCCTTCTCCTTGTCCGTCGGCGGGCGGGAGAGGGTGCCGAGGAACAGTTCCTCCACCGCCTGCTCGTCGGTCGCCTTCGCCTTCACCAGAGCGGCCAGGCGGCGGCTCTGGGACAGTTTGGCGGCGACGGTCGGATCGGTCATGCGGAAGAGCGTCTGCGGCAACGCCAACTCCGCCGCCCGCTCGCAGTCGCAGGCGGTGGTGCGGGGCGGGCGGCCGAAGATGCGGAGGGCGTAGGCCACCTGCGAGTTCAGCCGGCTGGCCCCGATCTCGGTCATCTTCTTGCCCGTCGGGGCGTCGGCGGCGAAGTTCTCGTCCACGTCGCACGCGGCGTTCAGCACGTCCACCACCTGTTCGGCCATGAGCGGGCGGACGTAGCTACGGGCGTAGTTGTTCTTGTCGAACTTGTTGCTCTCGTTCGGCGTGGACGACAACTGGTAGGTGCGGCTGTTCAGGATGAGCGTCTCCAGCTTCCGCAGGTCGTATTCGCTCTTGATGAACTCGGCGGCGAGGGCGTCGAGCAGGCGGGCGTTGGTGGGCGGGTTGGCCATGCTGAAGTCGTCCACCGGGTTGACCAGCCCGACGCCGAAGTAGTGCGCCCAGACGCGGTTGACGAAGCTGCGGGCGAAGAACGGGTTCTTCGCGTCGGTCAGCCAGTCGGCCAACTTGGTGCGGGTGTCCTCGCCCTTCTGGTGCGGCAGTTCCGGTCCGCCGAGGGTCTTGCTCGGCACCGTGCGGGTGGTCATCGGGATCGGCTTGAGCGGCGGCAGGCCTTTCGGGCCAACCGCGGCGGTGGTGGCGAAGAACATCTCACGCATGTTCACGATCTGGTTGTTCTTCTCGCCGGCGGCTTCCTTCCGCTTCTTGTTCTCCTCGTCAGCGGCTTTCTTCAGTTCCGGGGTGCTGAACGAGTTGTTCGTACTCACCACTGGGGCGAACACGTTGGCGAAGCTCCAGTAGTCGTCCTGCGTCCAGCGGTCGGTCGGGTGCTTGTGGCACTGGCAGCACTCCAAACGCACGCCCAAGAAGGCCGCCGCCACCTTCTCGCCCCACTGTTCGATGGGCACCTGCGCCTGCCGCCGCCAGAACAGGTCGAGCGTCTTCTTGTTCTTGTACTCGGAGTCGAACCCGGCTTCGGCGGGCAGCGGCTTGCCGTCGGCGGCGATCAGCAGTGCGTCCAACTTCTTGTTGAACTCCATCCACTCGTCGGGGGTCATGCCGTCGGCGGAGGTGGCGGTGACGATGTCTCGCACCATCTGGTCGTACCGCACGTTGTCGGCCACCCGCTTCCGGAGCCAGTCGTGCCACATCTGGCTCCGCTTGTTCTGCGCCGCACCGTTCGGCTGCTCCAGCGCCACGGTGTTATTGCCGGTGATGTCCGAGAGCTTGGTGGCCCACACCGCCGCGTGGAGGGGGTGCTTCAGCAGTTCGTCGATCTTCTTCGTCCGCTTGTCCTTCGCGGTGTCCTTCAGGAAGGCCCGCACTTCGTCGGAGGTGGGCAGGACGCCGACCGCGTCGATGTACACCCGTCGCAGGAACTCGGCGTCACTCGAAGCCTCCGACGGCACCATGTTCAGCAGCTTCAGTTTGGCGAACACCTCGCGGTCGATGAAGTTGTCGGCCGTCAGGTCGGGGTACTTGGTGCCGGGTTTGGCGGGGGCGGGCACCAGCACGCGGATGGCCTTCACGCTGCCGCGGTACAGCACGGTCAGGCCGGCGTCGCCGGGGGTGCGGGCGGTCAACTCACCCAGCGGGGTCAGGTTGGCCACCGCGTCGTCGGAGATTTTGAAGTCGCAGAACGGGGTGATGTCTTCTTTGGTGCCGTCGGCGAACGTGGCGGTCACTTTCACCTGCACCGGCTTGGCGGTGTTCAGTACGGCGAAGTCGGGGGGCGAAACGGTCAGTTCCTTGATCTCCCCCGAGCCGGGAGTGTGCTGGGCACCGGCGGCGATCCATTCGCGGAACACCTTGTACTGCCAACTCTGCTGGCCGAACCGCATCCCACCGTCGTGCGGCATCTTGCCCGCCGCTTTCATCAGGAACAGGCTCTGGTCGGGGTTCACCGTGTCCACCCGCCGGCCGAGGTTGTCGCGGGTGATCCAGCCGTGATCGCTCTTCGGTTCGTACCCGAACAGCGACAGGCGGAACCCGTTCTTCCCCTGGAAACTGCCGTGGCACGACCCGGCGTTACACCCGGTCTTGGAGAGCAATCCCATGACGTGCCGCTCGAAATCGACCTTCTCCACCTTCCCGCCGGTGGGCAGATCAACTGCCCCGGCGAAGCCGGTAAAAATGACACAAACGGTGGCGGCGAGAAGAGTTCGGCGTGTCATGGCGGGTCCGTTCGCAATGTGCCAGCGGGGGAGGCTGACCCATTAAACCACGGGGGGCACTGGGAGTTTCGGTCGCCGAGCGGCCCCACGCAAGAATATTCCGGGGGCGAGCGATCAAGATCGGGAGCGACGGGACACCACCTACAACAACCCAGGCCGGAACACCGCCCCGGATGACTCGCAGACGCGCACCAGCCCGTCGGAAGGGTGGATGTCCGGTGATTCCCAACCGCGCTCCGTTCGGCACAGTCCCTCGAACGCCACCCACCACCCCGGCCCAGTCTGCGGCCCCGGCACGTCGAGCCACGGGGCATCACCGGAGTAGAAGATGTGGGTCAGCACCAGCGCAGTGTCTGCCCGGACTCCAGTGAGTTCACTCCGCGACAGGACGACCGCTGTAGTACCACCTGAGAAGTAGGCGACCGCGATGTCGATGGCCTGCTCGCGGCTGACACTCATCGGAAGCCCTCCGCCTGCGAACTTGGCATTTGGCCGCTTCGGCCGGACCAGTTCACGATGCGCCTTACGACCCTCGCGGTAGCCGAACACACCGGGACTGCGACACCAACCAGCGGTTGACGCCGCTCGGCTCGCCGGTGCCCCGTCAAACAGCGAGAGCTTCCGCCGTTGCCGACGGAAGCCCTCGGGGGAGAGAGAGACGCGAACCGCCGCACTCAACTGCTGGTGCGTCGGAAGTACTTCTTGAGCAGGTCGCCGGCCGCGTTCGCGGACTCGGGAGAGGCCTGCTTGTCCGGTGCCTTGGGCGGGATCGGCCGGCCGGCGGCGTCGATGGCCGGCACTTCCATGATGGTGCTGCCTTCGGGCACGCTCGCAGACTCCCCGCCAGGTCCGTCGTCCATGCCAAGCAACATCGCGGCGGCGTCGTCGTCCCCACTCGCGGCCTTGGGCAACGGCACCAGACCGTCGTCGGTGTCGGAGTCCACCCCGGCGGACGATTTGATCGGCACCGGGGTGGTGGGGACGGTGACCGACTTGCTGGTTGTGGTCGTCGGTTTGAGGCCAATGGCCGAGAGCGGCTTCAACTTTTCGGGCAGCGGGGTGCCGTCGGCCGGGGTGGGGGTCGGGATGATTTGGAGGCGGAATTCGAGCGGGCCGAGCTTAAGTGAGTCGCCGTCTTTGACCTGGGCTTCGCCCTGAACCGGTTCGTCGTTCAACAGGGTGCCGTTGGTGCTGCCGAAGTCTTGCACCCACACCTGCCCCTTGCGGAGGTGGATGGCGCAGTGCTGTTTGCTGATCGCCTGACTGGCCGGACGGAGGTGGCAGCCGGGGTCGCGGCCGATGACGAACTTCGCCACGCCAATGGGAATGGCCCGTCCGTTGTTCGGACCAGTCGCGGTGACGACCAAGTTCACTTTCATATCGTGGGAGTCCTTCAACACCACGGCGGGCGACGGCCCCCGCCTCGGCGTCGCGAGTCGGCCCGTCGGCTCGGTGTGGCGAGTAACCGGCGATCAGGCCGTGGGGAGTAGTCGTCCCGTCCGGTACGTGTGACCCAAGCACTTCCCCATAACGTATTAGAACGTAGGGAGAAAACCGATGCAAGCGAAAATCGGCGCGGCGACCGGGCGAGCGGTCGGAATTCTGGCGGCGTTGGCTCTCGGCCTGGTGTCCGGTTGCGGGTGCGGGACGAGAGCGCCCGACCAGCCGACAGGCAAGAAGGCGCACGCCGACGCGGTGCTGAAGGTGTGGTGCGACGACCCGCAAATGGCCGGAGTGTTCGTACCACGGGCGAAGGCGTGGGCACACCGCCACACGGCCACCGTTCAACAGGTGATGGTTGAAGCCGACGCTGACGTGCTGTTCGTCCCCCCGGCCCGGCTCGGCCGACTCGACCCGACGACTGCCCTGCGGCCGGTGCCCGCCAGCGTGACCGGCGAAGGGTCCACCTACCAGTGGGGCGGGCTGCTCGGCGTGTACCAGTCGCGGCTGGCCCACTGGGGCGGCGATCGGTACGCCGTGCCACTGGTGGGCGAGGCCTCCGTGCTCGTCTTCCGGGCCGACTTGCTGGGCGACGGCCCGTTCGCCGAGGCCTTCCGCCAGAAGCACCTCCGCACCCCACTGCCCGTCCGCACCTGGGACGATCTGGCCGACATCGGGCTGTTCGCCACCGAGCGGAACGGCAAACCGGGACTCCCGCCACTGCCGGCGGACCCGGCCGCCGCCGCCACCGCCTTCGGCCAGATTGCCGCCTGCTACGACCGCCCGGTGGCCACCGGCGGCAACCTGCAAGAGGCCGCCGGCCCCGACCCGTACCGCCGCGGGCTGACCTTCTACACCGACGTGGACGTGCTGCGGAACCGCCCGGCCGACCGCTGGGAAGTGCGGGTCGGCGAGCCGCCGTTCGGCGAGGCGTTCCGCTGGTTCGAGAAGACGGCCAAGGGCCGGCCGGCGGAGGCGGGGGACGTGATCGCCGCGGTGGTGTCCGGGTCGGCGGTGGCGGCGGTGGTGCCCGTCGGCGACCTCGCCCGGTTGCCCCGTGACCCGGCGAGCGGGGCGGTCGATTCCAGGTTCGGCGTGGCCTCGGTGCCGGGGGCGGATGCCTTCTACGATGCCGCGGGCAAACGGCAGAAGACGAACAGCGTGAACCGCGTGCCGCTGTACGCCGGCAGCGGACTGATGGGGGTGGTACGACAGTCGGCCGCCCACCCGGACGCGGCGTGGGCACTGCTGATCGAACTGGGCGGACCGGCGGGCAGCGCGGCGTCCGTGGCCAACGCGACCGTCGGCGGCGGCCCGCTCCGCATCGAAAACGCCAGCGCCAGCACCGCCCACTGGGAACAGTACGGGTTCGACGCCGCCCGCACCGCCGACCTGACCACCGCCGTGTCCGATTACGTCGCCCCCGGCACCATCAACCCGGCGCTCGCCCTGCGGACACCCGACGTGGACGCGGTGAATGCCCTTCTCGCCCGCGCGGTCGGGTCGGTGGCGAGCGGGAAGCAGTCGGCCGACGCCGGGCAACAGCAGGCGGTGAAGGAGTGGCGGGAGATGGACGCGAAGACCCCGGTGGACGTGCGGCAGACCCCGAGGCGGAAGTCGGCCGGGCTGGATTGAGGTGGGTAGGGTGGGTCGCTCTCGCCGAGAGCGACATCGGACCCGGCTCTCGGCGAGAGCCGGCCACCCTACCCGAACCCGCTCGCGGAGCGAGCAGAACACTTACAATCTCTCCACCGCCCTCTCGCCCGGAGCCGCCGTGACCGCCACCACCGCCGTCGCGTACACCCTGGCGACCGGGCTGGTGGTGTTCGGCCTGCTCACCGGCTGGGTCCAACTCCGCGGACAGGCTGCCCTCCGCGCCCGCACTCATGTGCCGAGCGACGAACTTGCCTACCTCCGCGGGCGATACCGCCGGCGGCTGATCACCGGGGTGCTGCTGGCGGTCATCGGCGGGCTGATCGCGGGTGCCTTCCTGTCCGGTCTGGAACCGCAGATCGACGCGCTCATCACGTCGGCGGAGGCCAACAACACCGAACCGCGGCCCGAACTGACGCCGGAGCAGAAGACGCTCGTCAAGGTGTGGGGCGGGTACTGGACGGTTGTGCTGGTACTGGTGCTGGTGGTGTTCGGGTTCGCGTTCGCCGACGCCATGTCCACCCGCCGGTATGCCCTCCAGCAGTACCGCATCATCCGCGAGGATCACCAGGCCAAACTGCGGCGGGATTTGGCCGTGCACAAGGCCCAACAAGACTCCCGGCGGAACGGCCGCGGGGCGGGCGAACTGCCCTCCGACGACGACAAGGACGCGGACGCCGACTGACCCGCGACGAGTTCGTGTCAGTGTCACCACTTCCCCCCCCTCCCCCGCGCACTCGGCCTTCCGCCGTCGTGCGAACCGCGGTATACCGCCGGCCCGAGTGTGCCCGTGCGCCGTTTTCCGGAGGTCGGTATGTCTCTTCGAACCCGTTTGGCCGTGGCGTCGGTGTTGCTCGCCGCCCCGCAGGTGATCGCGCAAGGCCCGGCCCCGGTGGAACCGCTCAAGCCGGTGGCCAGCTTCCCGACCACGCCGGCCACCCAACCCGCCACACCGACCACGCCGCAGCCGCCACCTTCAACGCCGGGCGTAGTTCCCGCCGGCGGGCAGTTGCCGTCCGACCCGCCCAAGGCCACCCTCCCCGCCCCCGTGCCACCCGACGAGAAGACGGTCAAGCACCTGGTCGGGTGGGAGGGGGCGATGAAGGACGTGAAGACGTACTACGCCGCCGCCAAGATGACCGAGGCGAACACGCTGCTCAAGCGGGACGCCAAGTTCGACGTGTCCATCTGGCTGATGACGCCGAACATGGCCCGCATGGACATGGCCATGGCGGCCGCCCCCGGCAAAGAGGCCAACCTGCCCGACAAGATGATCATCAGCACCGGCAAGACCATTTACGAGTACGACGCCGCCCGCAAGGTCCGCACCCAGGCCGCCCTCGGGCCGGGCGGGGCGGGCAACAACCTGCTGCTCGAACTCATGTCCGGGCCGTCGGCCAAGTCGCTCGCCGGCCGGTTCACCATCAGCACCGGCAAGGAGGACGAGAACTTCATCATCCTCGACATCAAGCCGGTGTTCGCGTCGGACAAAGAGGAGTTCGAGTCGCTCACCGTCGCCCTGTGCGGGGCGAAGTTCAAGGAGCGGGCGTACATCCCGCGGATGGTCATCCTGAAGCGGGACGCCGGGCAGACGATCGAGACGTGGGACTTCGAAGACCCGAAGGTGAACCCGAAGGGGATCGACGCCACCACGTTCAACCCGGTCGATCTGAACCAGCCCGGCATGCGGGGGTGGAAGGATGAAGTGCGGGTGCTGCCGAAGGCGGCCACCCCGACCGGCGGGGGCGTGACGCCGACCGGCGGCATCAAGGCCCAACCGCCCGCCACGACGACGGGGAAGTAACGAAGCAG
>JANNDF010000347.1:0-2600 GCA_031387445.1 Planctomycetia bacterium | reverse complement strand
GGACACAATCAGGCGGCTGCTCGATGGGTATTTCAACCTGTGTGCCGAAGAGTACCTGTTCTACTCGCAAGGGCGCATCCTGCCTTGCGTTTGGCGTTCTTGGTGTCGCGGAATGCACACATACTTACAGTGCGGAGCGATCAGGGAATACTGGGACAGGGAATGCACACATGATTCCCACTATGGGTTGACCACGGAAGTCATCACACGTGGAGTGGGATTGCCTCGGAAGATCTGAGGAACCCGGAGTCGCCCGTGACTGACGACATCCGCTACGAGATGGTCATCTACTGGAGCAAGGCGGATCAGGCGTTCGTCGCCGAGGTGCCGGAGTTGCCCGGTTGCATGGCCGACGGGAAGACCTATCGCGAGGCGGTGGAAGCGGCCGAACTGGTGATCGCCGAGTGGATCGAGACGGCGAAAGAGTTGGGACGCCCGATCCCGGAACCGAAAGGGCGGCTGATGTTCGCGTGACTGTGACCCGCTCGCGGAGCGAGCAGAACACTTGGGACCGTTGCTGATGTGCGGCATCGCCGGGATGATCGACCTGAACGGGACGCGGCGGCAGGCGCCGGCGGGCGTGGTCGCACGCATGGCCCAGGCCATCTACCACCGCGGGCCGGACGAAGACGGATACCTCGACCGCGCCGGGTTGCACTTCGGCATGCGGCGGCTCTCGATTGTGGGCCTCGCCGACGGCCAGCAACCGCTCAGCAATGAGGACGGCAGCGTGCAAGTGGTGTTCAACGGCGAACTGTTCGACTACCCCGAGCAGCGGAAGGAACTGGAAGCGAAGGGGCACGTCTTCCGCACGCACACCGACACCGAACTCATCCCACACCTGTACGAAGACTACGGCCCGCAGGGTATCTGGGACCACCTCCGCGGGCAGTTCGCCTTCTGCCTGTGGGACAGCCGCACCAACGAGTTCATCCTCGGCCGCGACCGGGCCGGCATCTGCCCGCTCTTCTACACCACGCGGCGGGTGGACGGCACCGACTGGCTGCTGTTCGCCTCCGAAATGAAGGGGCTGTTCGCGTCCGGACTGGTGCCGGCGAAGGCCGACCCGGTCGGGCTGAACCACATCTTCACCTTCTTCGCCATGCCCGGCCCGTCCACGGTGTTCGAGGGCATTTCGTGCCTGCCGCCGGGTCGGTATCTGCACGTGAAGCCGGGGCCGGGCGTCGATCTGAGCCAGAAGACGTACTGGCAGGTGACGTACCCCGATCGCGGGCAGGAAGAGTACGGCCACGACGCGAACAAGGTGATCGACGAGTTCGAGGCGGTGCTGATGGCGTCGGTGGATCGGCGGCTGCGGGCCGACGTGCCGGTCGTGTCGTACCTGAGCGGGGGCGTCGATAGCAGTCTGGTGGTGGCGATGGCGTGCAAGGCGCTCGGCCGGCCGATCCCGACGTTCACCGTGAGCGTGGGGAAGAAGGAGTTCAACGAGGAGAGCGAGGCGCTCGAAACCGCCCGGCACCTGGGCTGTCAGCCGGTGGTGGTGCCGCTGGGGGATGCCGAACTGCGGGGCGACTACCCCAGCCTGATCCGCGCCGCCGAGTTCCCGGTCATCGACACCTCGTGCCTCGGACTGATGCACCTCGCTCGGGCCGTGCGGGCGAACGGGTACAAGGTGGCGCTCACCGGCGAAGGGGCCGACGAGTGGCTCGGCGGCTACCCGTGGTTCAAGTACCACAAGATGAGTGCTTGGCTCGACGCCATTCCGGGGTTGCCGCTCGGCCTGTACGTTCGCTCGCTCGGGCTGAAGGCGACCGGCCAGCCGGCCTACCCGATCAGCGAAGTGATGAAGGTGCGGAAGACGCTCGGCGGGCACAACGGGTGGATCGACGTGTACGGCATGATGTCGCTGAACAAACTGCGGTTCTTCAACCCGCAGTTGAAGGCGTTCGCCCTCGGCCGGTCGGCGTACGAAGACCTCGGGCTGAACCCCGACCTGCACCGCTGGCACCCGTTCCACCGCCAGATGTATCTGGGTGCCCGCATCATGCTGCCGGGGCACCTGCTCGCCAGCAAGGGCGACCGCGTGGCCATGAGCCAGTCGGTCGAGACCCGCTACCCGTTCCTCGACGAACGGGTGACGGACTTCATGGCGAAGCTGCACCCCCGGTGGAAACTCCGCGGGCTGCTGAAAGACAAGTACATCGAACGGAAGGTGGCCGAGCGGTGGCTGCCCAAGCAAGTGGCGTGGCGGAAGAAGCTGATGTTCCGCGCGCCGATGGACTCGTGGGTGAAGGGCGGGGCGAACGCCACCGCCGAGGCGTGGGTGGATCAGGTGCTCTCACCCGAGTCGCTCCGCAAGAGCGGGTACTTCGACGCCGAGGCGGTGTTGCGGGCGAAGGCGAAATTGGCGACCATGCGGCGAACCCCCGCCCGCGTCGGGTTGGAGATGGGCCTGACGGCCGTGACCGCCACACAGGTGTGGCACCACCTGTACATCTCCGGAAACCTGTGCGACCTGCCGAGCAGTGTTCCGGAAGCGGGCGGCGGACAGACGTGGGCGGCGTGAGTTTGTGGTGTTAGCCCGACGCGCGAGCGAGGGGCGAACCACCTTGGGAACCGTGACTCGCCCCTCGCTCGCG
>JANNDF010000275.1:0-10841 GCA_031387445.1 Planctomycetia bacterium | reverse complement strand
GTCCGCCGGTTGAACAGCACCGGCGGACTCACGTCGCGCCGTTCGCCCGGTCACGGCACCACCAACCACTCCAGCGTCTCGACACGCACCAGCCCGGTCGCCCCGCTCACCGTCAGGTCGGTCGGTCGGCCGTCGAACGTGAACACCAGGTGGTTGGTCAGCGGCATCCAGTTCGGGTGTGCAATCGACTCTTTCCTCTCACCAGTGGCCGGGTCGGTCCAGCGGCAGGTGAGCTGCTGCCAGCCGGCGGGCCGCACCACGGTCGCCCGACACCGCACGGCGAACGCCCCCGGCGGGGGTGAAGGGAGCTTCAACTCGCGGAAGACCGGGTACGGCGGGTGATCGATGTCGGGGTTGCCCAGACCCAGCGGCAATCCGACCCCGCCCACCGGCACCGGCACGAACGGCGGGTCGTCGGGCGAGTCGCCGAACGGCCCGACCCCGAGTCGCTTGTACATCGTCGCGTACACGACCAGGTCGTCGCCACTGAGGACGGCCCACGACCCGCCATGCCGCCCGCCCAACACCGTCGGCGGCGTGCCCGCCTTCAGATCGGCCAGGATCTCCTCATGCGACTCACGGAGGTAGTACCCGTGCCGCTTGCCGTACAGGTGCGTGAGGAAGGCGAGGCCGCCACCCACCGCCAGCACGCCGACGGCCGCGGCCAGCGTGCCCCAGCGGCCGGTACGAACTGCCCCGCCCGCCGCCGCGAGCGCAACTGCCAACCCGACCGCACTCGGCGTGGCGAACCGCTCCCCGACGCAGTGTTCCCCACGAGCACGAGTGACGGCCACCCCGCACAGCACGGCCGACACCAGCAGCAACAGCAGCACCCCGCCGACCACCCGCCGCGTGGACCCGCGGGCGAACAGCCACCCGCCGGCGACTCGCGCCCCCGCGGCGTAGACCAGCAGCACCGCCACCGTCACCCACCACCGCACCGGCCCGCGGTCGTGTTCCACCTCCCAGAAGCCCAGCCCGCCACTCAAGTAGCGGGCGGTGCCCGCGGCCATTGCGTCGGGCTGGGTGAGGGGGTCGATACCCGGTGTGGTGATCGGCGGCAGGGTGGCGAGCACCCAGCCGGTGTACCCAGCGGTGCCGAGCGCCAGCAGCGCGAACCCGCCGGCCGACGCCCACCGCTTCTCCCGCCCATGCGCGAACGCCAGGAAGCCGAGCCAGCCGACCACCGCCGGGGTGAAGATGACGCCAAACCCGCCGGTCGGGATCACCAGCGCCGCGTACAGGGCGCTCCCCCACGCCCACCCGGTTCGCCGACTGTTGCCCCAGTTCACCCCGCACCACGCCCACCCGGCCACCGCGTACGCCACCCACGCGAATCCCACCTGGTAACCCATCAACAGGTTGAAGGCGTGTCCCCAGTGGAGCAGCACCACCGCCGACAAGGCGTCAACGGGATGCGTGTACCCCCGCACCCGCCGGGCCGCCCATTGGAGCAGCACCGCCGCCGCCGTCAACAGCCCGACCGAGGCGAACATCGGCCCACGGAAGTCGCCCCCCGCCGCCTTCAGCCCGGCCACCCACAACACCTTGCTGATCGGGTAGCGGTGTTCGTTGTGGTGGGCGAACACCCACTCGCCCGACAGCCCCTGCGTGAGGGACTGGGCGTACAGGCCCCATTCGTCTTGAACGGGCAAGCTCGGGCTGCCGTGCTTCGTCACCAGGTAGCCGGCACCCAGGCAGAAAATGACCGTCACGGCGCGAACGAACCAGCGGGCGGGCGTGTCGGGACGGGTGGGTGTCAACGCGGCGGACTCCGGTCGGACGCGGTTGGCGCGGCCCCTCGCGGGCCGTATGGTCAGTGAACGCTCCCTACAACTACGGCCCCCTCTCCGCATGAGCAACAAGAAAAAGAAGGTGCGGGTGGAGCTGCGGAAGAACCGCACCAAGCCCCCCCGCGAGAACGACCTGACCCAGCAATTTCAGGACAACGCCGACGCGGCGGGTGACGCCGCCGGCGGCGAGCGGGTGCGGGCCAAGGGCGACCTGTCCCGCCACCGCACCGTTCTCATGGACGACGCCGCCGACGCCACGCCGGCGGCGCGGGGGGCCGTTGTCATCCCCGGTCGAGTGCTGCGGGTCCACGGGCTGTACAGTTTCGTGGAAGCGGATGACGGCCGGGTGATCCGCTGCACCGTCCGCCGCGTGCTCAAGTCGCTCTCCACCGACGAGCGGAGCGTGGTGACGACGGGCGACCTCGTGCGGCTGGTGCTGACCGCCCCCGCCGAAGGGGTGATCGAACACGTCCAACCCCGCACCGGCGTACTCACCCGCGCCAGCCGCCGCCGCGAGCACGTGCTGGTGGCGAACGTCGATCAGCTCGTCATCGTGATGAGCCTGGTTCAGCCCGACTTGAAGCCGCACCTGATCGACCGCTACATCGCCACCGCCCGCAAGGGCGAACTGGCCCCCATCCTGTGCCTGAACAAGGCCGACCTCGCCGACCCGGTGGAACTGCAACCGCTCATCGGAGCGTACTCGCAGCTCGGCATTCCCACTTTGCTCACCAGCGCGACCACCGGCCTCGGCATCGAACGGTTGCGGCACCTGCTCGGCGGCCGGGCGACGGTGTTTTCGGGCCAGTCGGGGGTGGGCAAGTCGTCGCTGTTGAACGCCATTCAGCCGGACTTGGCCCTGCGGGTGAAGAGCGTGAGCGAGGAGACGCAAAAGGGCACGCACACCACCACGGCGGCGGAGTTGATCCGCCTGGAGACCGGCGGGTGGGTGGTGGACACGCCCGGCGTGCGGCAGTTGCAGTTGTGGGCCACGCGGGCGGAGGAGGTGGAGGGGCTGTTCGACGAGTTCCGCCCGCTCGTGCCCCTGTGCGGCTTCCCCGACTGCACGCACATCCACGAGCAACGCTGCGCGGTGAAGGACGCGGTGCAACGCAAGCTGATTAGCGACCGGCGGTACTTCAGCTACCTGGGGCTGTTCAACGGGATGGACGAGGAGTGATGCGTGCGGCCGGCTGACTCAGGTAGCGTTCGGCCACTCGTAGGGGTGGATTGAAGTCCGTCACTTCTTCGTCGAAGCCGTCAGCATGTCCGGCTGACTCTATCCCGTCTGTCCGCAAACGAAACAACCCCCGGCTTGCGGCCGGGGGTTGGCGGGGTGGTGAGTTACGGGGTCACCACCCGATCAGTTGTTGCTTAGTGGCCGCAGCCGCTGCACCCGCTGAAGGCCGGGGCGGCGAAGCCGCAGGCCGGGGCGGCGGTGCAACCGGTGTTGCAGCCGCGGTTGAACAGGCCTGCCAGGCGGGAGCCGGGGGTCCAGCCGCCGAACAGGCCGGTGCTGCTGCCGCACGGGTCGCAGCTGGTGTTGCAGCCGCGGTTGAACAGGCCGCCCAGGCGGGAGCCGGGGGTCCAGCCGCCGAGCAGGCCGGTGCTGCTGCCGCATGGGTCGCAGCTGGTGTTGCAGCTGCCGCGGTTGAACAGGCCGCCGATGCGGCCTTTCAGACGGTCGAACAGGCCGGCGCGAGGGCCACAACCGCCGAAGGACGAGACCGCACCGTAGTTGCCGCACGGGTCACCACACCCGCCGAAGCCGGCGGCGGCCGGCGCGGCCACCCACACCTGAACCTGCTTCTGCACTTGGGTCGCCACCAGCTTGCACACGGTCACCGTTTCGGCCACCGGCTCGCACACGGTCACGTTGCGGGTGCCGGTGTACGGCACGGTGCGGCACACGTTGGTGGTCACCGTCCGCGCTTCCACGGTCGGCACGCACTTGGTCACGGTGCACGGCACTTGCACCGTCTCGCACACCATGCGGGTGCGGCAGACGGGCACTTGCACCGTCTCACACACCGTCTCGCAGGTGGTGACCGTCTTCGGCACGCACACCGTCACCGCCACCTTGCGACAGGTGGTCACCGGCTCGCACACCGTCTCGCACGAGGTCTGCCGCTTGCACACCGTCACCGTGCGGGGGCACGGGCAGTAGCACGGGTTGGCGAACCCCTTGAAGCGGTCCAGGATGGACGGCCCCAAATTGACGGTGGTCGGCACGCTGGCCGTGTGCCGGACGGTCTTCGAGACCATGCTGGTCTCTTGCACCGTCTCGTAGTGCGTCTCGTTCACCATCACCGTCTTGGTGACCGGCACCCGCTTGCTGACGGTGCGGGTTTCCATCACCGTCTCGGTGACCGGCTTGCTCACCGTCTGGGTGGTCATCACCGTTTCCGTCACCATCCGGTTCACGGTCACGTTCACGGTGCTCGTGGTCGGCACCACTTCCGTGCGGTACGCGGTGTACGCTTCGGCCTTGGTGACCGCCCGCAACACCGTCCGGGTCTCTTGCACCTGGGTGGGCACCATCTCGGTGACCGTCACCGTCTGCGTGGCCCAACTGCCGGTCGCGGCGGGGGCGCACCCGCCGGCGACCGGGCCGCACCCGCCGTAGGTCGGGGCCGCCATCACCGCCCCGCACCCGCCGGTGACCACACCGGCCGGGCCGGCGACGATCGGGCCGGCCGGGATCGCCGTGCCTGGGGTGACCACCGGGGTGGTCGGCACCGGGTCGGCCGGCTTCTTGTCGTCCGCAGGTTTCTTGTCATCGGCGAGGAGGGCCGAACCCCCGAACACGCCAGCGACCACCGCCGTCAGCGTACACACTTTGACCCAACGCATGCTCATGTCCGTACTCCGCATCAGGGTTCGCACCGTCACCGGCGTCGGAGGTGCCTTCCTTTAGACACCCATCCGCCGCCGATTCCCGCCGTGCTTGAGACATCATGCCCGCGCCGCACGACGGCGAAAGCGACGGGGGTTGGGAAGCGGGCGAAATTCGGGCGAGCTGCGCACCTTTCCGCGCTTTCGGTGAGATGATCCGATTCCACCGACCTCGCCGGTGAGCGAAGCCGGTGAGACATTTCCGGTTGGCCGGTTGAACCCCTGCGGGTTGTGCCGGTTCGACGGCCGCCGACCCTGCCGGTGAGCGAGCCGGGGCAACAGGGGATACCGGGGGGGAAAAAGGGGGCTGACGGGAAATGGCGAAGGCCGGCAAAGTGGTGGGGCGGCCACCTACCGGCGGCGGGCATCGGCAAGCGGCGGGCGGCGTCACTCGTCGAGGTCGAACATGTCGGTCAGTTTGGTCAGGTCGAACACGCGGCGGAGGTCGTCGTTCAGGCCTTCGATGCGCATCCGCCCGCCGACTCCAGTCAGCCGCACGTGCAGACGGATGAGTCGCCCCAGGTAGGAGCTGTCGAGGAACTTCACCTCGCTGAAGTCCACCACCACGCGGGGCGGGCGGCCGGCCGCCTCCCAGTCGTCCATCAAATTGGAAGGTCGTCGCCCGGCACCACCCACTCGTCCGGCGGGTCGAACCAGTTCAGGCTGCCGCAGTTCGGGCACGGGGCGTCGCAGGTGGGCGACGACGGCTCCACCCGTCCCTCGTGCCCGCACACCTCGCACCGGCCGAACCACCCTTCCGGCGTTCGTGACGAGATCACGGCCGACCCTCCGCACATGTCGCAGCGTGCCCCAGTCTAACCGCCGGCCCGTTCGCCTGCCGTACAATCCCCCCGTGTTCCCGACGCACGACCAGATCCGAGACGACCTCCGCGGCGAGTTCCGCGGCACCCTGCACACCGACGCGCCGCACCGAGCGGTGTACGCCTCCGACGCCAGCCCGTTCCACATCACCCCGCACGCCGTCGCCATCCCCGAAGACGAAAGCGACCTGCGGGTACTGGTGCGGTACGCCCACGAACACGCCCTGCCGCTCGTCCCACGCGGGGCGGGGACCGGCCTCGGTGGCGAGTGCCTGGGCGGCGGGATGGTAGTCGATCTGAGCGTCGGCTTCCGCACCCCGCCGGTGATCGACGGCGACCGCGTGCGGGCGGCGTGCGGGCTGACCCTTCGAGAGGTGAACGACGCCCTCGCCCCGCACGGCCGGCGGTTCGCCCCGAACCCGCTGTCGGGCGAGACGGCCACGGTGGGCGGGGCGGTGGGCACGAACGCGAGCGGGCCGAACGTGGCCGCCCACGGGTACACCCGGCAGCACGTCCGCGGGCTGCGGGTGGTGTGGGATAACGGCGAGACGGCCACGCTCAGTGGCACCCGCCAGACGAGCGACGCCGCCGACACCCCGCAGCTCCGAACACTCGAACTGCGGTCGCAGGCGCTGGCCTTGCTGTTGCGGCACCAGCCGCTCATCGAACAGCACCGCCCGAACACGCCCTTCCACCGCTGCCCGTATCAATTGGATGGCGTCGTCACCGCCGACGGTCTGGACCTGTGCCGACTGCTCGTCGGAAGCGAAGGCACCTTCGCTCTGACGACCGAAGCGGAGCTGGCGACGGTGCCGCGACCGGGCGGGGTGGCGGCGGGCGTGTGGGGGTTCCGCTCGCTGAACGAGGCGGTGCGGGCCGGGCTGCTGCTGCGGGCGGCCGTCGGGGTGGTGTCGGCCGACGCGTTCGACCAGCGGGTGCTGTTCCTGGCGAAGACCGCCGTGCCGGACGGGGTGGCGGCGGTGCTGGCGGTGGAGGTGGAGGCCGAGTCCCCGATCGCGGCGATGCTCGCGCTGGTGGATGCCGCCGGCCGGGTGCGGGAGGCGTTTCCGTTCCTCGACCTGAGCGCCGACGAGCCTGGCGTGGCCGCCTTCCGGCGGGCGCTGGCCGCCGCCACCTACTCCTCCCGCGGGCCGGTCGGTCGGCCGGTGCCGGTGATCGACGACACCGCCGTTCCCGGCGACGAACTCATTCGCTACGTGTCCGGTGTGGCCGACCTGCTGCGGAAGGCCGAACTGCCGGCCGTGTTCCATGTGTCGCCCCTGTCCGGCCAGGTGATCGCCCGCCCGCTGCTGGACCTGTCCAAGCCGGCCGACCGCGAAGCCCTGTGGCCGCTGGCGGATCGCGTCCACCAGTTGGTGGTGGCGGTCGGCGGCACCATCAGCACGCGGTTCGGCGTGGGCGTGGTGCGGACCCCGTGGGTGGAGAAGCAGTACGGCCCGCTGGTGCCGGTGTTCGCCGAACTGAAGCGGGTGTTCGACCCGAACGGCATCCTGAACCCCGGCAAGATCACCGCCCCGGACCCCACCCGCCCGGCGTGGCCGCTCCGCCCGCTGGCCGAGGTGCCACCGTCTGAAGGGCCGACACCCACTGCCCGTGTGCCGCTCGTCGTGCGACACGACCCGCCGGAGGAGCGGTGTACCGGGTGCGGCGACTGCCGCAACCGGGCGGTGCCGGTGCGGATGTGCCCCACCTTCCACCCGACCGGGATCGAAGCGGCCAGCCCGCGGGCGAAGGCGAATCTGATGCACTGGCTGCGGGCGGCGGCGGGGACCGACGACCTGCCGGCGGAGGAGGCGCGGGCGATCGCCGACCTGTGCGTGAATTGCAAGATGTGCCGCACGGAATGCCCGAGCGAGGTGGACGTGTCGCGAATCGCCCTGGAAACGAAGGCCGCACTGCACGCCGCCCACGGACTGCACCGGGACGGCTGGGTGCTCGCACGGGCCGACCGCTTCGCCCGCCTCGCCGCCAGCGTGCCGCCGGTCGCCAACCTGATCCTGGGGAGCCTGGTCGGGCGGTGGGTGATCGAGCGGCTGCTGGGCGTGGACCGGCGACGAACCCTCCCGCGGCTGGTCCTTCAGCCGTTCGTCAACCGCCGGCACCGGCTGGGGGTGGCGACCCGGGGTGTCGGGCCGGGCGCCGACGGGCCTGTGTCGGCGGTGCGGGTGGCGTACCTGATCGACACGCACACCGACCTGGCCGACCCGCTGGTGGGCGAGGCGGCGGTGGCGGTGCTGAAGCACAACGGGGTCGAAGTGTACGTGCCGCCGCGGCAGCGCGGGGTGGGCACGGCGGCGCTGCTGCAAGGGGACTTCGACGTGGCCCGCGAACAGGCCGCCCGCGTCGTCCGCGAGTTCGCCGACCTGATCCGCGAGGGGTACGCGGTGGTGGCGTCCGACCCGGCGTCGGTCGTCACCATCACCCAGGATTACGGCCTGCTGCTCGACGACGACGACGCCAAATTGGTGGCGAGCCAGACGCAGGAACTGACCTCCTTCCTGTGGGGGCTGTATGAACGCGGCTGGCTCCGCACCGACTTCCAGAAGCCGCTGCCGTTCGCCGTCGGTCATCACGTGCCGTGCCACATCAAGGCGCTCGGCGGCGAGCCGGCTGGGCCGAAACTACTGCGGCTCATCCCGCAAATGCAGGTGAACGCGGTGGACGTGAGCTGCTCGGGCATGGCCGGCACGTTCGGCCTGCGGGCGGACAGCTACGAGCGGTCGCTCTCCATCGGCCGGCCGGTGTTCGAGGCGGTGAAGGGGGGCGGGGCGAGGTACACGTCGGCCGAGTGCGGCGGCTGCCGGATGCAGTTGCAAGAGGGCACCGGCCTGCGGGCACTGCACCCGGTCCAGTACCTGGCGATGGCCTACGGGCTGACGCCGGCGACCGAGAAGAAGCTGAAACGGCCGCTGCGGAAGCGGCTGACGGATTAACCTTCTGCTCCCCTCTCCCCCTGAGGGAGAGGGGTTGGGGGTGAGGGGGAACAGATGCCAACCGCCGACGCCATCACCATCCACCTGTTCGCCGCGGCTGCCGAGCGTGTCGGTGCTTCGCGCGTCGAACTCCCCCACCCGCCGACCGTCGCCCACCTCCGCCGGCAGCTCGCTGACAACTGGCCGTCACTCGCCGACCTGCTCCCCCGCTGTGCCGTCGCCGTGAATCACGAGTACGCGACCGACGACCAAGCCCTCCACCTCGGCGACGAAGTGGCGATCATTCCCCCGGTGAGTGGGGGGTGAAGGCGTACAATTCCAGCATGTTCGCGCTCACCCACACGCCCATCGACTACCACACCCTGACCGAATCCGTCCGCCTGCCGGGGTGCGGGGCGGTGTGCCTGTTCCTCGGAACGGTTCGTAACCTGACCGGCGACGACGTGACGACGTTCCTGGAGTACGAGGCGTACCCGCCGATGGCCGAGAAGAAACTGGCCGAAATCGAAGCCGAAGTTCGTCGGCGGTGGCCGGTCGGCGATGTCGCCATCATCCACCGTCTCGGCCGGCTGGCAGTGGGAGAGATCAGTGTGGCGGTGGCGGTGAGCAGCCCGCACCGGGCGGAGGCGTTCGAGGCCGGTCGCTACGCCATCGACACGCTAAAGGAAGTCGTGCCCATCTGGAAGAAGGACATTGCCCCTTCCGGCGTAGAAGCGTGGAACGGGGAACGCGGAGTGCGGAGTGATGAACCATGACCCTACCCCTCATTCATTCCGCAATCCCGGCCCTGCATTCCGCACTCATCGACGGGTTCGGCCGTGTCCACAACAACCTCCGCATTTCGGTCACGGATCGGTGCAACCTGCGGTGCGTGTACTGCATGCCCGAGGACGTGACGTTCCTCGACAAGTCGGCGTTGCTCTCGTTCGAAGAGATGGCCCTGTTCGTGCGGGCCGTCGCCCCGCTCGGCATCGACAAGCTGCGGCTGACCGGCGGCGAACCACTGTTGCGGCGGGAGCTTCACCACCTCGTGCGTCAACTCGTCGCCATCCCCGGCATCCGCGACGTGGGACTGACCACGAACGGGCTGCTCCTCGCCCAGCAGGCCGCACCGCTCTTCGACGCCGGCCTGCGGCGGTTAAACGTGTCGCTCGACACGCTCGACCCGGTGCGGTTCCGCGCCCTCGCCCGCCGCGACGGACTGGCGCTCGTGCTCGAAGGGCTGGCGGAGGCGAAGCGGGTGGGGTTCGAGTCGATCAAACTGAACGCAGTGGCGATCCGCGGGTTCATCGAGCACGACGCCGCTCCGCTTGCCCGCTACTGCCGCGAGCACGGGTTCGAGTTGCGGTTCATCGAGTACATGCCCATCGGCGCCGAGGCGTGGGAGCGCGAGAAGGTGTTCTTCGCGCACGAGCTGCTCGAACTGCTGGATTCGCAAGTGTGCCCGCTCGTTCCTGCCGCGGATTCCGACCCGACCGCCCCTGCCGCCGCGTTCGAGTACACCGACGGCGGCGGACGAGTGGGTATCATCGCCAGCGTGTCACGGCCGTTCTGCCGCAAGTGCAACCGCCTGCGGCTGACCGCCGACGGCAAGGTGCGGAACTGCCTGTTTGCCCTGGACGAGGTGGACGTGAAGGGTCTGCTGAGAGCGGGTACGATGAGCGATGTGGCCGCCGCCGTGCGGGCGTGCGTGGCGGCCAAGTGGGAAGGGCACGAGATCAACACGGCCAAGTTCGTGAAACCGCTGCGGACCATGCACTCGATCGGCGGGTGACCGGCGCTCTATCATGTCCCGGCCGGACGAGCGGGACTCACTTCACACCCCCGCGGCCGGTTGCTCTCCACCACCTCGAAGGAGTCCCTCCGATGCGCAAACTGTTCGCGTGTGTGGCCGTGCTGTGCGCGGCCGGGTTCGCCTCCGCCGCCGACGAGATCAAACTGGCCGATTTCAAGGTGACGGCGAAGAACAAGGACACCGGGGCCGAGTTGTACGGCCACAACGAGGGCGAGGGCAAGCTGTTCATGTACGTCCTGGCCACCGCCACGGCCGAGGTGGAAGTGAAGGCGGACGGCACCTACGCGTTCAGCATCGAGTTGTCCGGCGACAAGGGGATGAACAACCCGAAGGTGCGGATCGGCCTCGGCGGGAAGGACGCGGAGAAGGAGTTCGCGCTGACGCAACTGGAGGCGAAGGTGTACACGTTCAAGGGCGAGTTGAAGAAGGGCAAGAACAAGGTGGAGATCGAGTTCCTGAACGACGAGTACAAAGAGGGCGAGTACGACGCCAACCTGTTCGTCCACAGCGTCAAGTACGAGCCGTCGAAGGCCGACGAGAAGAAGCCGGAGGTCAAGAAGGAAGAGAAGAAGGACAAGTAACG
>JANNDF010000264.1:0-1064 GCA_031387445.1 Planctomycetia bacterium | reverse complement strand
CCTCGGACTTCGGCGAGTAGAGTTGGTCGAGGCGCAGGCGGGTCAGTTGATCCGGCCGCCCCGGTACAATGACGACCGCCGGGATATCGACCTTGCCGGCCGCCATCGCCGCCACACACCGGCGCACTCCTTCCCGGATTCTATACCCGAACACGGGAGCCTCCAGTTCGGATTGTTACGGCCGCTTGTCCAGCGGGACGTAGCTCGCCTCCTGCTTGCCGGTGAAGATCTGCTCCGGCCGGAAGATCTTGTTCCCCACCAACTGCCCTAGCCAGTGGGCGAGCCAGCCGGACACGCGGCCGACGGCGAAGATGGGCGTGAACACGTCCGTCGGGATGCCCAGCGCCTGGTACACCACCCCGCTGTAGAAGTCCACGTTCGGGTAGACGCCCTTCGCCCCGTAGATGCCGGCGGTGATCCGCTCCAGTTCCAGCGCCGTCTCGTAGTTCTTCGGCCGGCTGGTCTCGGCGAACACGTGCTCGGCGAACTCCTGTAGCACCGTCGCGCGGGGATCCTTGACCTTGTACACGCGGTGGCCGAGGCCCATCACCTTGAACTTCGGGTTGCCCGCGAGCTTGCCGTCCAGCCACTTCTTGACGTTCTCCGGCCCGCCGATCTCCTCCAGTTGCACCAGGCACTCCTCGTTCGCCCCGCCGTGCAGCGGGCCGGACAACGAGCCGATGGCCGACGCGATGCTGGCGTAGGGGGTGGCCAGTGTCGAGCCGGTGACGCGGGCGGTGAACGTGCTGGCGTTCATGGTGTGTTCGGCGTGCAGCACCAGGCAGGCGTCGAGCACCTTCCGCACCGCCTGCGTCGGCTCCTTGCCGAACAGCATGTAGTAGAAGTTGGCGGCGTGGTCGAGGTCGTCGCGCGGCTCGATCATCTCCTCGCCGCGGCGAACGCGCGCAAAGGCCGTGACGAGCGTCGGCATGGCGGCGATCAGCCGCATGCTGGCGTCCCAGTTCTTGGCCGGGTCGCCGACCGACTTGCACGGGTAGAACATGCCGAGGGCCGCGACCGCCGAGTGCAGCGCGTCCATCGGGTGGCCGTCGGCGGGGAAGCAC
>JANNDF010001185.1:0-1356 GCA_031387445.1 Planctomycetia bacterium | reverse complement strand
ACTGCGAACCGCCGGCGAAATGCGGATCAGCAACTACCTGCTGTGGCAGATCAGCTACGCCGAGCTGTGGGTGACGCAGAAGTGCTGGCCGGACTTCACGTCGGTCGACCTGCACCAGGCGTGCCGCGACTTCGCCGCCCGCGACCGGAGATTTGGGGGACTCGTGAACGTGCAGGGGGCGGTGTGATCGTTAGGGTGGTCCGCCTTCGCCGAGGGCGGGTCATGTTTCCGTCTCTCGGCGAGTGCCGGCCACCCTACTCCGAGACTACTCGCGCGTCGTCCTTGATCGTCCACCGCTTGCCGTCCCTCGCCGTCCCGCTCGCCTCGAACCCGGTTCGCGTCGTCTGAAACTCGATCCCGTCGGCCTTCACCCCCAGGTCGGCCACGCTCGATGCGTACTTCTTGTTCTTCACGTAGTAGTCTCGCTGGGCGTAGTACACGCGGTGCAGCGCGTCCTTGATGCCCTGCGCCGGGTCGGGTTCGTACTTCACGCCGTCGGCTTTGGTGCTGAACTGCAAGTACCCCCACCGCTCCGGGCGGTGCATGTCGATCACCCCCTGCGGACTCCAGACCCAGTTGTGTTCCGGCTTGCCCTTCACCTTCACGTACTTGCCGCCCGACACGTCCACGTCCCATTCGACGCGGCTGAAGTTGATCCGCCAGCGGTTGCCGTCCTTCGGTGGTGACACCTTGTGCCCGAGTTCGTCCAACCCGGCCCACGGCCAGGCGATCTCGACCGTCCAGCCGGTGTCCTTGTCCGACGGGTCGTTGAGCGTGCCGTCGATGTGAACGGCGGTCTTCAGGCCGGTGATTTCCCACCCGTTGATGGCCCGGCCGCCGTCCTTGTACGGCTTGGTCAGCAGCAGATCCCACGTGGTGTTCTTGGCGTTCAGTTCCAGTTCACCGTACAGGTGGCTGTCGCCGTCGGGGTCGAGGAACACCTCGAAGTCGGGGTCGTGAAAAATCACCGCGTCGTGGTCGGTGAGGGTGGCCCACACGTGCGGCTCGGTGATCTCGGCGGCGATGTAAAGTGCCTTGTCGTCCCAGCACATTTTCGCACGGGTGCGGTGGGTCGGCTTCGGCTTCTTGTCGCCCTCGATGTCCACGAAGTCGTCCGTCCACGGCACGCCCTTCCAGCAGTCGTCGTCCAGCTTGCCGTCGATGACCGGCGGTTTGGCCGCCGCGAAGCAGACGTACCCCTTCGGCGGGGTGGCGTCCGGCGGGGCGGTCGCGTCGGCGAACACCAGCGGAAGGGCGAGCAGGAAGGGCAGGGCGAGGAGCAGGCGGCGCATGGGTACATTCCGGGTGAACACCGGCAGTGATGCCGGGGGTGGTGATTGACACACCCCCGGCATC
>JANNDF010001183.1:0-4866 GCA_031387445.1 Planctomycetia bacterium | reverse complement strand
GGCTTTTTTACCCACTCTTTCTCCGCGCTTTTTTGCCCAAAATATTTCGGTTGTGGTGGTACCCGGGTCGAAACCCAATCCGGGTAACCGCTTTATTTGGGTTTGACACCCCCCCCCCCCCCCCCCGTTATAACAATCGCCAGTGTCATATTTGCACCCTGCTGAACGACCCCTCGAGGAACAGTGATGCGCAACCTGCTCTGGACGGCAACGGCGATGGTGGTCATGTTGGTCGGCGTCGGAAATGTCATGGGGCAAGCGACGACAGTCGTCCCCGCCAACGCAGGCGGTGCTCCACCGCTGGGGAAAACAAACGTCAAGTGTACCGGCACCTACGCCTTACCGGGTGGTCGGCAGGCCGACCTCGTCAAAGTGGATGTGTACGAAAAGAGCGTCAACGGGGGTGGGCAAGTCGTGTGGACGCACGTGACCACTATCACCGATATCGCACCCGCCGCTGGCACCTACACCACCGCTCAGGCCCCACTTACTACTGGAACCGAGCATATGTTCACCGCGACCCTGTGGACGCAGCCCATCGGTGGAGGTAAGTCCCTCCCATCAGCTCCCAGTGTGACGGTTACCTGGACGCCTTGACGAGTCCACGGGTGGCGATGACCGACCGAGTTTCGGCACTCTACGTTCTCCGGGCATGTCAACCACGTGAGGATGCTAGCAATGGCACGGACGCACCACGATCGACACGGTGTTTCGCTGCTCGAACTGCTCGTCTGCATAGCGATCCTGGCGATCCTGATCGGCTTGCTGTTGCCGGCGGTCCAGAGCGTGAGGCAAGCCGCATTACGGATGCAGAGCGCGAACCACCTGCGGCAGTTTCCCATCGCCATGCACAACTACGCTTCGGCCCACGGCGACTCCGTGGGCAGTTTCGGCCAGTTGACCTCGGACGCTGACATCTGGCAGAGTGAGCCGCCACTGTATGCCCTGCGAACTTACCTCGATGGCGAGCTTTCCGAGGCTGAGTTGATCAAGAAGACGACGCCGACGTGGCGGTGGCGAAGAATCTTCTGGAGTCCCGCGGACCCGACCCGCCAGTTCATCAACCCGACATACTCCGAACATCTCGCCGGACGCATCAGCAGTTACTCCGCGAATGCCAAAGCGTTCGAGGGTTTTCCGCGGCTGCCAAGTTCCTTCCCCGATGGCGCGAGCAACACGATCGCTTTTGCGGAACGGTATTGCCTACTGCCCAAAGATGGGGACCCAGACCAAGCCCTCATCTACGATTATGAGAAGAGTGATATGCCGACCTGGGGGATCGTCGGCCGTGTCGGACTCAGACGTGCAACTTTTGCCGACGCCGGCTACCACGACGTTGTTCCTGTCACCACCGGTAGCCCGCCCGTGAGCCGGGCCTCCGTACCGGGGGTCACGTTCGATGTGCTGCCGAAACCGACCGAGGCGAACCAGCACCGGCTCCAAGCTCTCCATCGGTCCGGGTTGTTGGTCGCGTTCATGGACGGCAGCGTCCATACCCTCCGCCCGTCGATCAGCGAAACGGTGTTTTGGGGGATGGTCACTCGGGACGGTGGCGAAGTGCTCGGCGACTGGTAGCATACCTCGGCGCGCGTCGTTCTGAACGGCCCCTGGCAGTAAGCGCCCTCACAATCCGAGGGAGGCTGAGCCCAGGGGCCACTTTCGTTTCGGCCGCCCGGATGAAGTACAATAGCGGCGTCCCGCGTTCATCTCCGAGGCCGTCATGACCGGCGATTCGGATCGCTTGCTCGTTCAGCAGATCCGCGGCGGCGGGGCGAAGGCCGATTCCGCCTGGGAAGAACTGGTCGCCCGGTACGAGGGGCGGCTGCGGGCCTACGTGCGGCGGCGGCTCCGCGACCACGCCACCACCGACGACACCGTGCAGGAGACGTTCATCGGCTTCCTGAACAGCCTGGCCAACTACGACGACAAGCGGGAGTTGCAGACGTGGCTGTTCACCATCGCGTCGTACAAGGTGACCGACCACCTGCGGCGGAGCGGGCGGCGACCGACCCAGGCGGGCAACGACGCCGACGAGGAGCAGATGGGCAAGGCGGCTGACGAACGGCAACGGCCGGCCAGCAGTCTGGCCCGGAGCAAGGAGCGGGTGGATTTGGAGTCGGACGCCGTCACGCGGGCACTCAAGGAGATCGTGGACGGCTTCCGGCAGAAGGGCGAGTGGGTGCGGGTGCAGGTGCTGGAGTTGCTGTTCGTGAAGGGCTGGCCGAACTGGCGGGTGGCCGAGTTCCTGAAGGTGAGCGAGCAGCAGGTGGCCAACTACCGCTTCGCCGCCGTGCGGAAGTTGACCGAGGCGATGAAGGCGGCCGGGTTGCCGACGGACGTGTTCCCGGATCTGAAGGAGTAGGTGCCGCCTGCCGGGCGGCACTCTTTTGTAGCCGGGGTCTGTGACCCCGGTCCGACCGGCCTCACAGAGGCCGGCTACAGCAAGCGCCAGCTACTCCCCTCCCAACGTGTCCCGCAAACTCGCCATCACGTCGTTCAGGTGGGTCAGGTTCGGGTTCAGTTCCAAGGCGTGCTTGAACGCCCGCAGCGCCGCCCGCGGTTTGTGCATCCGCAAGTAGCACTGCCCCATCCCGCTGGCCGCCCCGAAGTGGTACGGGTTCAGCCGCAACACCGCTTCGCAGTCGCTAATCGCCTTCGCGTACTCCCCGCGGACGAAGTGCTGCACCGCCCGCTGGTTGTACGCCTCGGCGAACTGCGGGCGGCGGGCAATGAGTTCGTCGCACGCCGCAACACGCTCACTCACATCCGGCAGCCCGAGCGCCTGTCGCAACTCACGAGCGAAATCGCCGTCGTCGCGGAACCACACTTCCCAAATCGCCTCGCCGGCCGTCTGTCGCACCGCGTCGTCTTCATCATGAAGTGACGCCGCGAGCACCGCGTTACAGCTCATGGTGCCGACCAATCCCACCGCCGCGGCGGCGGCCCGGCGGTGGATCGGGTCGAGGTGCGATTCGAGGATACGGCAGAGGGTGCCTTCGGTGTACCGCTCGCGGACGGCCTGCCGGAACGTACCGACGGCCGCGTCCAGGCTGGCGCGGAACAGGTCCGGGTCGTCGCCCGGCCGCGGCTGGGGGAGTTCCACAAAGGCTTCGACGAGTAGCGACACGGCGTCACCTCGGGGCAGACATCTCAGTGTAGAACGGGTGCAACGGGACGGCAGGGGGAATTGTGTCCTCAAAGTACTCCGCACCCTCCGGGTGCGGTTTGTTCCGAACCGCACCCGGAGGGTGCGGAGTACTTTGGTCGGCGGGCCATGTCACTCCCCCACGACGCCCCGCAAATCGGCTCGCTTCGATTCATACGTCTCGTCGTAGCCGATGACCGCCGGGTCGGGTTCGCGGTTGCCCGCAATGCACGCCTGCTCGTAAATCGCCGGCCACCAGTTCGTGTGCTGCGTCAGCCCCTGCTCCCGTACAGTCGTCCAGTTGCTCGTGATCTTCGTCCACGCCTTGTCGCCGAAATCCAGTGCCTCCTGCAAGCTGCCGAACTGCTTGACATACCACTCGCGGCCGATCTGACTGTGCAGCACCTCGTCGGCCCAGTCGAAATCCTGAATCGTCTTCGCAATCGGGATGCCGCTCTCGCCGGCCACCTCGAACTCGTACCGCTTGCCCGTCTTCGGCATCAGCCCCTGCTCGATGAAGAACAGCACGCCGTGGCGTTCGAGCGGCGAACACTCGGTGTTCAGCCGGTAGCTCCAGTTCCAGGTGATGCGAGCTCTCGTCCAGTCCACGCCGAGGGCGACGAACCCGACTTCACCCATCATGGCGTGCCGGGCCTCGTCCCACACCTGCCGGCTCATGTCGCGGTAGTACCCCCACGGCTTGCCCTTCGTCTGCACGATGATGCTCGCCATCATCTCCGGCACGTCGATCTCCCGCAGCCGCTTGAACAGCATCATCAGCACCTTCTCCCGCGCCGCGAATTGCTCGGAGTACAGGAACGCCTCGGCGTTCACCCCCTGGTTCCACGGGTCGGTGAACCGCTCGTCCCGCTGCGGCACGGGGTCGTAGGTGTAGGGCGTGGCGGAGTAGCGGCGGGTGACGGGGGCGTCGGTTTCGGGACCAGTTCCGTCGAGGCCACCGGCGGCTGTCAACAATGGGTTCAGGACGGTGTCGATCCACTCGCGCACGCTCTCGGGCCGTTTGTAGCCCCCGATCATCGCGGGGGTCGTGAACGACACGAAGTCGCGCATCTCTTCGAGTTCGAGTAGCGCGAACTTCAGGACACGGCGGCTTGGAGCGTCAGTAAGCGGGTGAGTGTCCCGCATGTATTGCCAGCAGGTTCGGTTTAACGCACCCAGGGCCACGTCGTAACCCGCCAGCATCTCGTCTTCCGTCGTCGGGGCGCACAGGATCTCGTCGAAGAACACCTCCAGTGCAGGGTGCGGCACGTCTTCCAATCCGAGCGGCGGTTCGCGCATCTCGCTGATGCGTTGCCGCAGCACCGACACGTGTTCGGCACACAGGTAGGCGTGGTGGGCGAACGCCGTTTTCAGCTCGTAGATCGGCTCGGCGGTCAGGCGGGCGGTGAGGATCTCGTGCAGCCGCTTGAAGCAGTAATGGAACCGCTTCAGCCGCCGCACGCACTCCTCGAGCGGCAGACCGGGATAGGTGGCCTCTTCGATGCTGCACAGCCCGGCGAGCGGCGGCAGGTTCTTGTACGGGGTGTAGTTGGGGAGCATGAGAAAAACGAGTCGGAAGCGTGAGCGACGGGGGAAGTGTAGTGAAGAACGAGCCGGAAGCGTGGGCGACGGAAACGGCCCCCGCGCACAAGCCTACCGCAAGTCGGACCAAGTACAATAGTGGTTTTTTAGTGCCTCGGGGGCCCCAACCTGTTAGGCCC
>JANNDF010001174.1:0-4211 GCA_031387445.1 Planctomycetia bacterium | reverse complement strand
GCCGTGCCGGCTCCGCGGGTCGGGCACCAGGGCGAGGGCTTCGAGCAGGGACAATGGGGCGGGCATGGGACGGCCTCCGCAGGTCCGAGGGCGATACCCAGACTCCTCCCCTTCACCAACCTCAATTCGGATGCAGCCCTGCCGCAAGGCGACTTTCGCTTGACCGCTGTACTCGTCAGCGATACCTTCGACACACTCTGCGGCTCGAAGGCCGGAGAATCAGATGTTCGGCTGCGCAGGCCAAGGGGGATAGCGATGCTTTCCACGCGTTTTCTTTCTATCGGCGTCATCTGCCTGCTGCTGGCCACCGGCTGTAGCCGTGAGGTGCCCGGCCCGACGCCCGTGGCCAACGCCGCACCGGATGAGAAGGCCCCCAAAGGCCAGCCGGAGAAAGCGAGTAGCCGGGTTGTCAAACTCGACGCGAAACCCGAAGCGATCACGTTCGACACCGCCAAAACCGCCGTGATCGTCGTGGATATGCAGAACGACTTCGGCTCCAAGGGCGGCATGTTCGACCGCGCCGGGATCGACATCTCCGGCATTCAGAAGGCCGTCGCTCCCACGGCCAAGGTCCTGGCCACGGCCCGCAAGGCGGGCGTCAAGATCATCTACCTCAAGATGGGGTACAAGCCTGACCTGTCGGACCTGGGCGCATCCGACTCCGTGAACCGCGTGCGGCACCTGCGGCTCCACGTCGGAGAGACGGTTACCACTCCCGATGGCAAGGAGAGCCGAATCCTCATCCGCGATACCTGGAACACGGACATCGTATCTGAACTCAAGCCGGAGGCAGGTGACGATATCGTCTACAAGACGCGCTTCAGTGGGTTCTACGACACCGACTTGGACGCGCGGCTCAAGAAACTGGGGGCGAAGCATCTGATCATCACGGGTTGCACCACGAGCATTTGCGTGGATTCGACCGTGAGGGATGCTATGTTCCGCGATTATCTGTGCGTCTTGATTGCGGATTGCATGAGCGAACCGATCGGGCACGGGTTGCCGAGAAGCAACCACGACGCCTCGCTCCTGACGACTGAAGTGCTACTCGGCTGGGTGTCGGACTCCGATCGGTTCTTGAAAGCTGTTCAGCCGTAGTCCTGCCGGGATCGTGCGGCCGAACCATCCGGTGCAGCAGACCCGGCCCGCGGTGTTGCTTCCCCCGACTCGTAGCTCCCTGGCGCGGGCCGGGCTGCTGAGCGGGGTTGTTCGGCACCATCTCTCCGCCCGCACTAACGGCGGGACGTGAGGCGGCACATCTCCCCCAACTCCTCAACCACTTTTCCAATCCTGAGAGGCGGATGAGACTTGCGGCGGGGGGCGCAGACGCGGCGGCGGTGTTCAAGCTATCATCGTGACGTAAGGGTTAAGCTCATCGCCCGAGGGGTCGTCATGATCCGGTTCCGCTGGAAGCGTCTGCTCATCCCCGCCGTCCTCACCGGCGTCATGTTCGTCGCCCCCGACGACTCGCTCGGCCAGCGCGGTGGGTTCGGCGGCGGCGGTGGCGGCGGGCCGGGTGGCGGTGGTGGTGGTCCTGGGGGTGGCGGGTTCGGTGGTGGAGGCCAGCCGGGTGGTGGTGGGTTCGGTGGCGGCGGTCAGCCCGGCGGCGGCGGCGGTGGCCGCGGCGGGTTCAACATGGGGGCGATCGCTGACAGCTCGTTCGACCGGCTGGTCAAGTCCTACGGCGGCAGCGGCGACAGCCTCGACTACTCCAAGGTCCCCAACGACATCCGCGAACAGACGAACATGATGAACCAGCGGTTCGGGTCGCCCCCGATGCCGTCGAGCGGGTCGGTGTCGCGGACCGAGTTCAAGGCCGAGGTGGAGAAGCGGATGGCCGCCCGTACTGGCGGCATGACCCCCGGCGGGGCGGCCCCCGGCGCGACCCCCACACCCGGTGGCGGCGATAAGGTGGTCGTCATCGGCACCGGCGGCCCGACCGACGGCAAGGGCGGCATGACGTTCACCATGCAACCCGGCGGAGGGATGGGTGGCCCTGGTGGCGGTGGGATGGGCGGCGGTGGGCCGGGTGGCCCGGGCGGCGGGCGGGGGGGGAATCAGATGGACCCCGAGGCGCGGTTCCAGGAATACCTCCAGCAGATGGACACCAACAAGGACGGGAAGTTGGGCCGGGAGGAATTGCAATCGAACAGGTCGGGCAGCCGGTTGCTCGACTCGATGGACCAGTATGACGCCAATAAGGACGGGGCCATCGACCTGGCCGAGTACAAGGTCGTTTTCGCCGCGCGGATGGGCGGTGGCGGTGGTGGTGGGATGGGCGGCGGAGGTATGGGTGGCGGTGGGTGGGGTGGCGGCGGCGGTGGCTGGGGAAACCGCGAGGAGAAGAAACTCGAAGAGCAAGACGAACCGAAGCCGATCGTGTATCGCTTCGGCAATCTGCCGCAGGGTCTACCCGCCTACTTCCTCGACGCCGACTCCGACAAGGACGGTCAGGTGGGCCTGTACGAGTGGGTGAAGTACTGGGACTCGACCGAAGCGAAGCTCGGCGAGTTCAAGGTGCTCGACCTGAACGGCGACGGCCTGCTGACGGTCGAAGAGTACATGCGGGTGAAGAAGATCACCCCGCAGCAACTCACGCAAGGAAGCCCCGGCCGCGGTGGCACGCCGGCGTGGGGTCAGCCGCAACAGCCGGTGGATGGCGCCCTGGTGTCCCCCGGTGCGGCTCTCGAAGACCAAACGAGGAAGGATGAAAAGTCGAAGGATCCGAGCAAAGAGTTGAAGAAGGACGAAAAGAAGGACGAAAAGAAGGACCCGCGGAGCGGGGGCGACACCCGTGGCACGGGTGGTTTCGGTCAGCGGCCGACGGGCGACACCCGCGGGATGACGCCGGGAGCAACGCCTCCCGGTGGCACCACCCCTGGTGGCGGTCGGTCCGGTGGCGGCAACCAGTTCAACCCTGGTGCGCCGGGTGGCGGCAGTGGTCGGCCGGGTGGCGGACGGTAACCGAAGACTCGATCAATCGCACCGGCCGGGGGTCCCAACCCCGGCCGCTGTCATTTTCCGTTACCGACTTCCGCCCACCGCGCCCGCACCTGCTCCGGGCTGGCGGTGCCCGTCACGCCGATCTGCTGAATGGTGATCGACGCCACGAGGTTGCCGAACGCCGCCGCCTCCACCGGCGAACACCCGGCCGTCATCGCACACGCGATTGCGGCACTGCAACTGTCCCCCGCCCCGCAGATGTCGATCAGCCCGGACACGGGGTAGGCGGGAATGTGAATCGGAATCTGAGCGTGTTCACGTCGAGGGTCGAAGAAGTACATTCCGCGATCGCCTACAGTGCAAAAGATGAACCGACGGCACGACTGGAGGAGGAAGTACGGGCCGAATGACAGGTCGTCGCCTGCAGGTCCACCTCCCCCTTGGATGTAGCACTCCTGTTCGTTCGGCTTCACGCAGACATTCTTGAACTCCCGAATCTGCTCGCGGCTGTCTGCCAGCACGAACTTCGCCGGGTTGAGTGCCCCCAACTCCGCCAACTTCTCCCGCACGGCGGTGGTGATGACCCCACACTCGGCCTCGCTCACCTGATCCAGCACCAGCAGCGCGTCGAACTTGTCCCACGCCGCTTCGAGCCGGCGGATCACCTCTGCGGTCACGCTCGCCGGCGTCGGCGAGCGGTTCTTGACGTCCAGTCGGTTCAACTCTCGCACCGCCCCGGCCTCGTTCAGCATCGGCTTGTTGTAGCTCGGCGTGCGGCGGTCCGCAGACACCACGATGTCACTGCACACCACGCTCGGCATCGCCCCGAGCGCTTTCCGCAGCTCGTACCCCTCGCCGTCGTCGCCGATGACCGTGATCGGGTGGATGCGCCCCACGCCCAGCGCCGCCAAGTTGTTCAGCACCGTGCCGAGCGCGCCGGGGTAGCACCGCACGCCCGTCACCTGATATGCCGTCAGTCCGGTTTCGACTGACGGCTCGTTCCGCGAAGCGTCGATGTCGAAGTACCGATCCAGGAACAGGTCGCCGATCAGCCCGACGGTGCGGCCTGGGATCGTCGTCAGGATGCGGTCGATGGCGGCGGTGGTGAGCATGACCGGGAGTATATCCGCCGCGGGCGGATTTCGCTCCCACTCCGACCCCGCGTCGCGCATACTATTCCATCCCCCCCTGCACCACCTCCCACCCCCTCCTCACGTGTTCACCACCGACCGCCGTTCGTTCCTCGGCTCCGCCGCCGGGGGCCTCGC
>JANNDF010001156.1:0-3246 GCA_031387445.1 Planctomycetia bacterium | reverse complement strand
GCGTAAGCCGCCTGGGTGCAAACCCAGGCGGCTTACGCCGCCGGTTCACTGTATCCTGACCAGAATCACGGAGGGTGCCATGAAGATCACCGTTGAAACCACCGTTGCCGCTCCGGTCGAAGCCGTGTGGAAGGCGTGGACGACGCCGGCGGACATCGTGAAGTGGAATGCGGCGTCGGATGACTGGCACACCACGACCGCGACGGTCGATCTCAGGCCGGGCGGGGCGTTCTCGTCGCGGATGGAGGCGAAGGACGGCAGCACGGGGTTCGACTTCGCCGGCACTTACACGGTGGTCGTTCCGCACGAGCGGATCGAGTCCGAGTTCGGCGGGCGGGTGCTGGTGGTCGAGTTCATTACCACGGCGAACGGCGTGACCGTCCGCGAGACGTTCGACGCCGAAGACATCCACCCCGTCGAGATGCAGCGGGCCGGCTGGCAGGCGATTCTCGACCGCTTCGCCCGGCACGTGAAGAACAAGTGAAATCGATGGCACTTCACACCACAGGCGGGTATGGTACGGGTGGCAGTAGGCACATGTCTCGACTGATCTGCCGTGGGTCCGACGACACAATCTGAGCGACGGCGTTGGCCACCCTCGCCCGCACACGAGGCCGGTGGAATGGTCCTGCACCCCGATGCCAAAGCGTTCGTCGCCCGCATCCTGGCGGACCCGAGCGACGTCATCATTCGGACCGTGTTCGCCGACTGGTTGCACGAGCAGGGCGGCACCGGGAATGAGAACTGGGCGCGGTACATCCGCCTGCGGGCGGAGGCGGCCGTCTCCCACGGCACCGACCGCGACCTGCTCCGCGAGGAGGCCGACCTGTTCGCCCCGCACCTGAAGGCCCGGCTGACCGCGCCGGCCGTCAAGTTCGCCCCGCACTTCCACCACTTCCTCGACCTGCTGCCGGCCGACCGCTACATCATCGCGTTTGGCGAGTTCAACTTCCCGACCGAGCCGAACGAGGCGCTCGGTGCGACGAACGCCCGTGCCGCCCGCTCGCTCGTGCTGGCCGAACGGGACGGGCTGTTTGCCATCGCCACGGACCTGCAACTGCCGGGTCTGGCTCGTGTGCTCGGGCAGCGGCTGAATGGGCGTGTCGTCCTGTTCCCCACCTACACGAATGAACTGACCGACGCTCTCGACCGAGTCTTCCCCTCGCCCGCACAAGAGTTGCCGCCACCGCCGACCGACGAACTGAACCGCAAGCTGGCCCGCATGACGGCCGAGCGGTTGGTGGCCGACGCCCGGCACGAGTTGGCCACGCAGATCGAGATCGTGGCCCAGCCGAGCGGGTTCGACGTGCGGTTCATGGTCGGCGGGCGGCCGAAGCGGAAGGAAGGGCTGAACACCGAGATGGGCGAACTGGTGGTGAAGGAGTTCTTCGCCGCCGATGCCTACACCCGCTTGAACGTCCGCGCCCGCTCGCGGAACACGTCGTTCGGCCGCGGGGCCGAAGTGGACGTGTGATCGGGGAGGGGAATTTTGTCCAGTGTGACGCAACTGAGGTGGCGGACGCGCCACATTTTCCCGACATATCCCGTATTCGAAAGCGCGAACCCGTCACCATCCGCCGTGGTCTTGTGGGATCACGCTCCGTTCGCCCGCAGGGAGGTGCCGAGTGCAAGGCCCCGTTGTCGATCCGCCCGCCGAACCCGATGCCGGTGTCGTCTCGCCTGAATCCGTAATCCCATCTCCGCCGACGATTGGTGTTCCCGGCGGCAGCCGCGAGTTGCTCGCCCTGGCGACCCCGCTCATCGTCAGTCAGAGTTTCATGACGGTCCAGGTGTTCATCGACAGCCTGCTGCTCAGTTGGCACGACGCCCGCGAGATGGCCGCCACACTGCCGGCCATGCTCTGGTTCTGGCAACTGTTCGGCCTGCTCCAGGTGACGGCCGGGTACGTGTCCACGTTCGTGGCGCAGTACACCGGGGCGAACCGCCCGCAGCGGGTGGGCCCGGCCGTGTGGCAGGGCGTCTATTTCGCCGTCATCGCCGGCGTGCTGTTCCTGCTCATGGTGCCGCTCGCCCCGTACCTCATCATGCTCGGCGGGCACACCGAGGCGCTCCAGGGGTTCGAGACCACCTACCTCCGCTGCCTCTGCTTCGCGGCGCTGCCCATGCTGGTGATGGCGGCGGTGAACGGCTTCTTCTCCGGCCGCGGGCAGACGTGGACCATCCTGCTCATCGAGGCGGCGGGCACCTGCGTGAACGTCGGGCTGGCACTGGTGTTCGTGTTCGGTGAGGCCGGGGTGCCGAAGTTCGGTCTGCCGGGGATTGTCGGCGTACCGGACGGCGGCATTGCGGCCGCCGGGTGGTGTACGGTGGCCGGGTCGTGCGTGTCGGCGGTGGTGGCCGTCGGGCTGTTCCTGCGGAAGAAGTACCGCACCGAGTTCGCCAGCCTGAGCGGCTGGCGGTTCGACCCGCCGCTGTTCAAGCGGCTGGTGCGGTTCGGCGGGCCGGCCGGCATGCAGGTGTTCCAGGACGTGATGGTGTTCAACGTGTTCGTGCTGGCGGTGGGCGCGCTGAACGAGGCCGCCGCCGGTGCCACGTCACTGGCCATCCGGCTGAACATGGTGGCCTTCCTGCCGATGATGGGCATGGCCCAGGCGGTGTGCATCCTGGTCGGCCAGCGGCTCGGCGCGGACAAGCCGGCCGTGGCCGAGAAGACCACCTTCACCGGCATGAAGTGGATGTTCGGGTACATCGCCATCGTGGCGGCCGTCTACCTCATCTTCCCGCGGACGCTGGTCGGCGTGTTCGAGGGGGATCGGGAGATCGCCAGCTTCGAGGCGGTAGCCGCACTGGTGCCCGGCTTGCTGGTGTGCGTGGCCCTGTACTCGCTCGCCGAAGCGCCGATGATGGCGTTCGCCTTCGCCCTCCGCGGGGCCGGCGACACCAAGTTCGTCTCCCGCGTCACGTTCGCTCTCGGCTGGCCGATCATGGTCATCCCCACACTGATCGTGTTGTGGTTGCAGGCACACCTCTTCTGGGCGTGGGGGTTCGCCACCTTGTACGTGTTCGTCATGGCGGTCTGCTTCTGGCTGCGGTTCCGGAGCGGCAAGTGGAAGACGATGCGGGTGATCGAAGCGGCCCCGCCGGTGGCAGATTGAGGCGAACGGCGCGACGTGTGTCCGCCCGTGTGATCCAGCACCCGCGGGCTCACGTCACCCCCTTCGCCTAGGATAGCCCCCAGTTCGAACAGTTCGACCACACTTGCGCTCGGGGCCGGCGGGGGTCCGC
>JANNDF010001148.1:0-3026 GCA_031387445.1 Planctomycetia bacterium | reverse complement strand
GACTGAACCCGGCCGCCGGGTTCAACTCCGGCGGGTTGATGAACTGGTTGGCCATGATCGAGTCCTTGGGAAGCGAACTGAGGCACTCACTCGGCGCCGACGCCTTTCCCGTTCAACAGGAGTTTGGCGGTCGGCCGCAGGAACTTGTCGTCGGCGGCGTCGGGCGGCGGGGCGGGAACGCTCACCCCCGACACCTCGTCGGCGGTGGCGATGCCCGGCTGGGCGGCGGCGTCACGCCCGTTGCCGGTCGCCTTCACCCCGTTCGCGTCGGCGGCCGTCACAGCCACCCCGCCGGCGAAGTAGTTGCGAGTGACGCTCACGGCCCGAGCCGAGCCGGGCGGCTGGTCGATCTTCACGCCCGTCTTCGCGGAATGGAACGTGTTCTGCTCGATGGCCATCTTACACACGCTCGGCGGCATCTGGTCGGGGGCGAACAGGACGCCGGCGTCGAGGTTGAACAGGCGGTTGTTCCGCACCTCCACGTCGTTCGTCGCCCCTTCCACCCGGATACCGTTGCCCCCGCCGACCCCCTCGAACCGGCAGTCGGTGATCCGCACCCCGCGGCAGTCGATGTCGCTCGACCCGGACACGTGCACGCCGGACTGGGCGCCGTTCTTCACCAGCAGGCGGCAGCCGCTCACACTCAGCGGTTGCGCCGCGTCGGCCGTCACGTTCAGCAGGTTGATGCCGTGCTTGTTCGCGTTCCGCACCGTCAGCCGGTCGAGTTTCACCCCGTTCGCCTTGCCCGACACCTGCACACCCACGTCGTGGAGCCCGCCCGCGTCGATCACCAGCCCGGACAGGGTGACGTTCTCGCACCCCCGCAGGTGGACGACGGCGACGATCTGCCGGCTGTCGGTCGGCTTGTACACGAGCGTGGCCGTCTTGCCCGCGGCGGCGCTGACGCGCACGTCCTTCACGCTCGGCAGCGACAACGGCCCGGTCTCGCAGGTGTCATCCAAGATGACCACATCCTCGCCCGACTTCAGCCCGCGGAAGGCGTCGGCCAGGGTGGTGCGGGTGGTCGCCGGGTTCGGCCCGGTTCCCGACTTCGACACGTACCACACCTTCCGCTCGTCGGTCGGCGTGGTGGTAGCGATCGTGGTCCCCCCTTTCGGGCCGAACATGACGAAGGCGGCCGTGACACCACCGCCGACCAACAGAAGCCCGCCCGCGAGTAGCCCGAAGAGCAGCAACATCAGCGACGACTTCTTCTTCGGCGGGGTGTCGTCACGCTCACGGTCGCGCTCTCTTTCGCGGCCGCGTCTCCCCGACCGGCTGGGCGACGGGGCGCCGGAGTCGCGGCCTCGGTCTTTCTCCCGCTCGCGGCGGTCGCGGGTGGTGTCCTGGGCGAGCGGGATGGTTTCGCCGTGCTGGAGGTCGGCCCACGGGTTCGCCGCCGCTTGCAGGACTGGTGTGGGACTGGCGACCGGCGCGGGCGTGACGGCGGCCGCGGCCGCCGGCTTCGCGGCGACCGGCAGCGGGCGGCCGTTCGCCTGGGTCGAGCCGCCCGACGCGGCGGGCTGGGTGGGCCGCGCCGCACCCATCGCGGTCGGTGCGTTCGACCCGCTCGGCGGTTTGCCGCCGGCCGCCACCGACACGTTCGGCATCTCGGCTTCGGTCGGCGGGGGGATGGGCGTTTGCACCCACGGCAGCAGAACGGCCATCAGGTCGGTCGGGGTGGTGAACCGCTCGGCCGGTTCCTTCGCCAGCATCCGCATCACCACCGCCACCAACTGCGGGGGGACGTCCTGACGGTAGTCGGTGATCGGCTTGGGCGGCTTCGACTGGTGCCAGAGCAGTTTCTGGGCGACGGTGCCGTCGGGGAAAGGGGGGTGGCCGGTGAGCATGAAGTAGAAGGTGCCGCCAAGCCCGTAGATGTCCGCCCGGATGTCCACGGACGTGCTGTCCATCGCCTGCTCGGGGGCCAGGTAGTCGGCCGTGCCGAGCACGTTCTCGTCGAACTTCTTGGTCAGGTGGTCGTCGTCGTCCGGGTGGAAGAAGCGGGCCAGCCCCATGTCCAGGATCTTCACCACCCCGCCGCGGTCCACCAGGATGTTGGCCGGCTTGATGTCGCGGTGGACGAGGCCCATCTCGTGCGCGTGCTGGAGGCCGACGGCCGACCCGTACACGTAGTGGCACGCCCGCAACGGGGGCATGGGACCGCTCTTGCGGACGAGGTCGTGCAGGTTCACCCCGTCCACGTACTCCATCACCAGGAAGTGCAAGTCGTTGTCGTCGTCGATGTCGTAGGCCCGCACGATGTTCGGGTGGTCCACCGCCGCCACCGCCCGCGCCTCGCGGTAGAACCGCTGGAGGGCCGCCTCGTCCTTCGCCTTCGCGGCCGGCAGCACCTTCACCGCCACCTTCCGTTTCATCAGCTTGTGTTCACACAGGAACACCTGCCCCATGCCGCCCACGCCGATCCGTTCGAGCACCTTGTACTTGCCGATGCTGAACCGCTTCCACCGCCCCTGGAGCAGTTGCTCGGCCTGGAAGTGGGTGAGCACCCCGTCCCGCACCATCAGCCCGCCGAGTTTGATCGGGTCGGCCGGCACGCCGTCGCCGGCAGCCAGCTTGCCCAGGTACACCTTCACCCGCGCGTCGTCGAGCACCCCGCTTTTGGCGATCAGGGCGAACAGCTCCTCGTTCGTCGCGGGGGCCGGCATCAGGGGTCTCGGCGCGGAAGTGGCGTCATAGGGGCGGCGCTGCCGTCAATATAGGGCAAGGCGACGGGCGATGGGGGGAAATCAGCCCCTAACGCGGGAGAGTGCGGGTGTGCCAGAGGCAGAGATTTCCGGGCGGGGGAGGAAGGGGAAGTGTAGGCCGGCGACCCCCCGCCCTACTTCACCAGCAGCGCGGCGAGCAGGTACAGCACCACGGCGGCGAGCAGGAAGGACACCCCGCCGACGGCGAACAGCAGTGCGACCGTATACCCGCGGGGGCCGAAGACCGGGGCCGGGGAGACGGGGACGGCCCGCGAGGAACGGCGGGCCGGCGGGGGGGGCAGGGTGGGGCCGGAACGG
>JANNDF010001119.1:0-5781 GCA_031387445.1 Planctomycetia bacterium | reverse complement strand
GCCGTGCGCCGCCGCCATGCTCGCGCAGAAGACGCACGCGCCGAACCTGGTCATCTGCTTCGAGGCCGGCGGGCTGGCCCCGCTCCTGCCCACCATGCCGATTAGCGTGGGGGATAGCACCACCTTCCACAAGGCGGTCATGGCCACCAGCATGGCCGACGTGATGCAGTTCTGCCAGCGGGGGATGATCGACTACACCTTCCTGAGCGGGGCACAGATCGACCCGTTCGGCAACCTGAACAGCACCATGATTGGTGTCGATTACGCCAAACCGAAAGTGCGGCTGCCGGGCAGCGGCGGGGCGAACGACCTGGCGTCGTTCTGCTGGCGGACGCTCATCGTGATGAAGCACGACGCGAAGAAGTTCGTGCCTAAACTCGACTTCCTCACCACCCCCGGCTACCTGACTGGGCCGGGTGCCCGCGAGGTGGCGGGGTTGCCGGCGAACACCGGCCCGCACCGGGTGATCTCGGATTTGGCGGTGATGGACTTCGACCCGACGACGGCGCGGATGCGGGTGCGGAGCCTTCACCCCGGCAAGACACTCGACGAGGTGCGCGCCGCGACGGGGTTCGAGCTGCTGGTGGCGGACGAGTTGGGTGAAACGCCCGCCCCGACGGAACGGCAACTGGCGGTGCTGCGCACGCAGGTCGATCCGGGGCGGTACATCCTCGGCCGCGCGCAGTAGGTCCGGCTGTGCCGGACGGTTGGGTGTCCGGCACAGCCGGACCTACGAACCCTTCTCTGCGGCCGTCACCGGGCGGACGGCCATCTGCTGGGCGTCGAGGCCGCCATCGACGGGGATGACGATGCCGGTGGCGTAGCCCGCCGCGTCGCTCGCCATGAACACGAACCAGCCGGCCACCTCGTCCACGCTCGCAATCTTGCGGAGCGGGATTTGCTGAATCACTTGTTCCCGCTCGGCCGGACTCGACTTCAGCCCGAAGTCGGTGAGCGGCGTTTCCACCAGCCCCGGTGCCACCGCCGCGGTAGTGAACCCCAGCGGGGCGAGTTCAATCGCCAACTGCCGGGTGAGTGCGTTGATTGCCCCCTTACTGGCGTCGTACAGGGTGTGCCCCGGTTCGCTACGGGTGCCGTTCAAGCTGGTGGTGAACAGGATGCGCCCGCCGCGGCCGGCCGCCACCGCCCGCCGCACCACCGCTTGCGTCACCGCGATGGCCGACCAGACGTTCAGCCGGAAGGTGGCGTCGAAGTGGTCGCGGTCGAGCTGGAGGAACGCCGGCTCGCGGAAGGTGCCGACGTTGTTCACCAGCACGTCGATGCCGCCGAGCGTCCCCCACGTCTGCCCGACCAACCGCTCGGCGAAACCGTCCACCGTCACGTCGGCCGGGAAGTAGTGCGTGCGATTCGGGTGGGTGGCGAGTAGAGTGACGACGTCCGGGCAGGCGTCGAGCGGCCGCTCGGAGGTGAGCGCCACGCTCGCCCCGTGGCGGGCGAAGTGCTCCGCCACCGCCAGCCCAATGCCCTGGCTGCTGCCCGTCACCAGGCAGCGTTTGCCGGTCAGCATGGAGTCTCCTGATGACGACGACCGTTGGTGAAGTCTGGTTCCGCCCGCCCGCGGCGGACGACGGCTACCTGCCCGAAGGCCCGCGGGCGTGCGGCGACGGCGTGGTGTGGGTGAACATCCAGTCCGGCGCCGCCGCCGAGTTCGGCCACCTGCATACGCAGTCGTGGGCCGGTGCCTTACACCGCCGCTTTGAACTCCCGGCCCGGCCGGGGTTCGCACTGCCCACCTCGCGGCCTGGCGTGGTCCTGGCCGGGTGCGACAAGGTGGTCGGCCTGTTCGACACCGCGTCGAACGAGTGGACGCCGCTCGCGGCCATCCCCGACACCCACCCGCGGACGATCATCAACGATGCCGAGATTGTTCCCGGCGGGCGGGCGGTGGCGTTCGGCACGAAGGACACGAGCTTCGCCGATCCCATCGCACACCTGTATTTGTTCACCCTCGCCGACAACGCCATCACGGTGCTGGCCGACGGGCAAACCTGCTCGAACGGCAAGGTGTTCGCCGACGGCGGGCGGACGCTGTTCGACATCGACACCCCGCGGAAGGCGGTCACGCGGTACCGCTTCGACCCCACTGCCCGCACGGTTCAGCCCGACGGCATCGCCCTCGACCTCCGCCACCGCGACGACTTCCCCGACGGCATGTGCGACGCCGGCGACGGCACCGTCGTCATCGCCTTCTACAACCCCAAGTTCGCCGACTACGGCCGGGCCGTGCGGTATCGCCTGGGCACCGGCGAGGTGTTGCAAGAGTGGCACACGCCCGGCAGCCCGCGGGTGACGTGCCCGCTCCTCGTCCGCCGCCCCGACGGGGTGAAGCTGATCCTCACCACGGCTATCGAGGGGATGCCGGCCGACCAACTCGCCCGCTGCCCGAACGCCGGGTGTCTGTTCATCGCCGACGCCGCCGGGTGCAACCCGCCGCCCGAAGAAGTGGTACGGCTGTGAGCCGCTCCGACGAGTGGCCTACCGCAACTCTTCACACCGCGTCGCGGGCCGTTCATACACTTCGGGAATCCCGCCGGAGTGCCCGCAATGAGCGACCCGTTGGAACGCTTCCTGCCCGCGTCGGCCCTGGCCGTCGGAGTGGTCATCGCCGGTGTCACGCTCGCGCTCGTACTGGGCGAATCGGAACCGAGTCCGCCTCCGGGGTCGAAGGCCACCCCGGAAGTGCGGCTGGTGGTGCTGGTGGTGTTCGACCAACTGCGGGCCGACCTGATCGCCCGCCCGGACTGGCGGGAGCACTTCGGCAAAGACGGCTTCCGCCGGCTCCAGGACGACGGCGCCTGGTTCACCAACTGCCACTACCCGTACGCCATCACTTCCACCGGGCCGGGGCACGCGTCCATGCTGACGGGCGCGCCGCCGGCGGCCACCGGCATCGTCAACAACGAGTGGTACGACCGCACGCGGAAGCGGGAGCAGTATTGCGCCGGCGAGGAGCGGTTCGAACTGGTGCCCGCCCCGCCCGTTGCTGTGAAGGGCGAAGAGGCCGCCACCCGCTCCTTTCGCTACGCCGGTGCCCCCACACGCCTGCTCGCCCCGACCGTGACCGACGTGCTGAAGGGGTACCACGACGGGCGGGGCAAAGTGTTCGGCGTGTCGCTCAAGGACCGCTCGGCCATTCTGCCCTCCGGTCAGCGGCCGGACGGGGCGTTCTGGTTCGACGGGCGGTTCGTGACGAGCACCTACTACGCCGACGCCGTCCCCAAGTGGGTGGCCGAGTTCAACGCCTCCGGCAAGGCCGACTCGTATTTCGGCAAAGACTGGGTGCGGGTGCGGCCCGACCTGAACTACGACACGCTGGCCGGGCCGGACAAAGGGGAAGGGGAGGGCAGTGGGGTTGGACAAGGGGCCACGTTTCCGCACCCGATGTTCGGCGGCAAGGAGAAAGACGGCACGCCGTTCGACTCGGCGAAGGAGGCGGGGGCGAAGTACTACGACGCGCTCGCCTGCTCGCCGTTCGGCAACCACTTGCTGCTCGACTTCGCCAAGACGTGCATCGACGCCGAGCGACTCGGGACCGACGACGAGCCGGATTTGCTGACCGTCAGCTTCTCCTCGAATGACCTGATCGGCCACTCGTGGGGGCCGGACTCGCACGAGGTGCTCGACTGCACCCTGCGGAGCGACGCGGTGCTGGCCGGACTGCTCGCCCACCTCGACGCGAAGGTGGGCAAGGGCAAGTACGCGGTCATCCTGACGGCCGACCACGGCATCTGCCCGCTGCCGGAGTTCGCCGCCAAACACCCGGAGCGGTACCCGGACGCGCGGGACGCCAAGCGGGTGTCGGGTGTGGCACTGCTGATGGGGGCCGAGATGCACCTGCGGGAGAAGTTCGGCAAGCCGAACACGTCGGACGACAAGTCCACGTCCAAAGGGTGGATCGAGTCGCCCAGCCCGCCGTACTTCTACCTGAACCACAGGGTGGCCGAGGGGCACAAGGTGCCGGTGGCGACGGTGGCCGCCGAACTGGCGAAGTGGCTGGAAACGCAAGACGGCGTACAGGCCGCGTACACCGCCGAGCGGATCAAGGATGTCACGACGAACAAGACGGATCCGGTGTTGGACCGGGTGCGGCTCGCCTACCAGCCCGAACGGAGCGGGGACGTGTACGTGGTGCTGAAGCCGTACCACTTGTTGAACTCGCCCACTTCGACGAGCAAGCTTTTCACCGGCACCACGCACGGCACGCCGAACAGTTACGACACGCACGTGCCTCTGCTGGTGTACGGGCCGGGGGTGAAAGGTGGGGTGCGTGAGGAACTGGTGGCCCCGCTGCACGCCGCCCCCATCGCCGCCAAGTTCCTGGGCGTGCCGCCGCCGGCCAGGGCCATGTACGGCGTCCCCCGCACGCTGGCCGAATGACTCGGGCGGCGGCGTGTCCTACAATGTCGCCACCCGCCTACGGCCGCTTCCGCGAGACCCGCCCTCATGCCGTCCGATTCCGTCGCCGCGTTCCTGGAGCTGGCCCGCGAGCTGCGGCTCCTGGCCGACGCGGACCTCGCCCGCCTCGCCGACAGCCCGGACGCCGCCGACGACCTGCCCACCTTCACGCGGCGACTGGTCGCCACCGGCGTGCTCACCCCGTTCCAGGCCGACCGCGTGCTCACCGGCCGCGGGTACACCCTCGCCTTCGCCGGCTTCCCGCTGCTGGACGAGCTGGACGAGCACACCTACCGCGCGGTCGAACCGGCCACCCGTTCGGAAGTGCGGCTCAGCCACTTCCCGGCCGGCGGCACTTCACCCGCCCGTGCGCCGCACCCGGCCCTGAGCGTGCCGATGGTGAGTGGCACGCACGGGGGCGAAGGGTACGCCCTCCACCGCCAGCCCGACGGCGCGCACCTGGCCTCGCTCGTCACCGACATGGGGCCGATGCCGGCGCTGCTGGCGGCCGAGTACACCCGACAGGCGGCCGTTGCCCTCGCCGCGGCGCACGCCGCCGGCGGGGTTCACGCTCACATCCGTCCGCAGCGACTGTTCGTCGGCCCGCTGGTGCAGGCGAGCAAGCCGAAGGCGGACGGCTCCCCGCGGTACCGCCCCGGCCCGACCGCCACCGTCGGCATCACCGATTACGGCCTGCCGGCCGGCGACCGCACCGCGGCTGACGACGTGTTCGCGCTCGGCGGGGTGCTGTTCCACCTGCTCACCGGCCGCGACCCCGGCGGCGCGTCGCTGTCGGCGTCCCGCGCGGACTGCCCGCCCGAACTGGTGGGCCTGGTGAAGGGGATGCTCGCCCTCGCCCCGGCCGACCGCCCGACGATGGCCGACGTGGCGGGCCGCCTGACCGCGATCATTTCGCCCGGTCAGCCGGACGCCGTGTCGCTGGGCAAGGATTCGAACCCGGGTGTCCCGCCGGCGAACGTCATCCTGGCCGAGAACGAGCAGGTGGAGCTGGTGGACGATCCGCCGCGGTTGGCTTTGGCCGGCGGGTGGGCCGGACACCCGGCGGTGGCCGCGCCGCCGCCCGCGTACACCCCGCAAGCGTGGGCGCCCCCGCCGGCGGTGGAAACCGATCACGACGAGGTCGATGAACCGGTCAGTCCGCGGCGGTCGCGCGCGAAAGCCGGCGGCGGGTCGCGGCAGATGCTGTGGATGCTGGCCGGGGCGTTCGTGCTGATCAACGTGCTGGCCGTGCTCGTCTGGGCGCTCATGCTCATGTTCCCGCTCGGCAAGAAGTGATGCCAAATCGGGTGGTCCGCTCTCGCCGAGAGCGGAATCGGACCCCGCTCTCGGCGAGAGCGGACCACC
>JANNDF010001030.1:0-6578 GCA_031387445.1 Planctomycetia bacterium | reverse complement strand
CGGCCCCTCACGGGGCACGGCTCGCCCGTGTTGTGTCACCCGCCCGCGCCGACCGGCTTCTTCTTCCGCTTCTTCGTCGTCTCGCCGTCGGCCGGCACTTCGACCTCTTCGCTCAGGTGCTGCACCGTCGGGTCGGCCATGCCCTCCGGCCAGATGTGGAACCCGCCCGTCACGTCGTCCAGCTTCCAGGTGCCCCAGATGCCCTTGCCCTCGTTGTACCCGGCGTAGTGTACGGCGTGCTTGCCAACGTACTGTTTCGTGAACGCACACTTGCCGGTGTCGGTGGCGTAGGTGCCTTCAACGGTGAACTGGCCGGTGCGGTCGCGGCCCTCGCCGGTCATGCGGCCGTTGCTAAACGTCAGCCGCAACTCCATCTGGTGACGACCCGGCACGCGGCGGTCCAGGTAGAAGCCGGTCCACGGGCCGGACGGGAACAGGTCGGAGGCGGAATCGGACATCAGCGGGGCCAGTGGGTGAAGCGGCGAATTGTACGCACGACGTCGGGAGAGAAAACTTGGCCGACGGTAACGTACCATGAGTACACCATTCGCACCGCTCGATGGAATCGCCATGTCAACGCTCCGCCTGTTCACCTGGGGCTACTGGGGTTGGGGCACAGCCGCCGACCGGTTGATTGAAGCAGTGGACTCTGTGGAGGTGGCCCGCGGGTTTGCTCTGCCCGTCTTCGTAGACATCCGCTTGCGGCGGACTGGCCGTGCCCCAACGTTCGTCAGCGACCGCTTCGCCCAATTGTTGGGGGCTGACCGTTATCGGTGGTTCGAGGGGTTGGGGAACCGGGCGATCGCCGACGGCGGCACGATGAGGATTGATCGACCGCAAGACGCGCGGCTGTTGCTCAACTTGGCGGAATCGGCGAGCAACTCCCGCCGGCGGGTAATCTTCTTCTGTGCTTGCCACCTGCCGAAACGTTACCCGAATGAATGCCACCGCTGCGAGGTCTCGCGATTAACGCTGGCCGAAGCGAAGGGGCGAAAATTGCGAGCCGAGACGGTGGAATGGCCCGGGGGCGAACCCGAACTGCGAATGATCGAGCTGTCGCGGGATGCGTTCACAAAGGTGCGACAGGGGGCAAAGTCTATCCCACTCGGACAATCGTCCGCCGTCGCTGTGTGGGGTGCGGTCCCGTGGTACTCGGTGCTGACGGTCCGCGAGCGATCAGGTAAGGGGGTGATCGCGGTTCGATCCGGCCCGGCCATGTACCGCGACGACCGTGGCGGGTGGCACCTGCCGGTGTTCGGGGAGGCGGTCGAATCGAACGAGGCGGACAACCTGTTCCGCAAGTCGGTAAGGTTGTTCACGGAACACGGGTTCACCGCTCGCACCAGTTGAACGTCACTCCTTCCTCAGAGCCGGGATGAGCGGTACCCGCGCCGCCCGCACGGTGGTGAGCAGGGCCACCAGCACGCCGACGACCAGCACGGCGGCGAGCATGACGCCGAGCCGCAGCGAGCCGAGTTGCCCGCCGAGCGCCAGGTTCGGGATGACCGACAGCAGCGCCGCGACGAGTCCGATGCCGACGCCCACCAGCAGAAGCAGGATGTTCTCGATCAGCACGATGCGTTGCAGGTCGCCCGTCTGGTAGCCGACGGCCCGGAGTAGTGCCAGTTCGCCGGCGCGTTCCCAGATGGCCCGCAGCATGACCGCCGCCAGCCCCAGCACACCGAGCAACAGGCCCAGCCCGCCGAGCAACTGGAACGTGCTCAGGTACGCCCCAATCACCGCCTGATAGCTCTGCACCCGCTCGGCCGTCGGCGTGACGGTCAGGCCGTTCGCCCGCAGGCCCGTTTCGAACAACCTGCCCACCCGCTCGCGGCGGTCGGCCGGAGCGTCGATCAAGAAGAGGCGGTAGCCCTCTTCGAGCGGGTAGAGTTTGCGGAAGCTCGCATCACTCACGATCAGTTCGGACTGAAACACCGAATCTTGCAACAGCCCGACGACTCGCAGCTTCACGTCTTTGCCGGTGCCGTCGGGCACCGTGATGGTGCCGCCGAGGAACGTCTTCAACTGCCAGAGGGCGGTGTTGATTTCGAGAACGACGGGGGTGCTGCCGTCGGGCGTCGGCTCGTTCAGCAGGAGCCACGGGTTCGCCTTCTGTTCATCAGTCTTCGCCTCGCTCATGGCGAACGCGAACCGACGGTCGGTGAGCAACTCGTCCGGGGCGCCGATCACTCGCGGGCGGCTGGCGGCCTGCAAGTTCAGGCAACTGGCGTCGTCGCCCCCCTTCAGCCGGAAGGGGAGAACGGTGGCCGACCGCAAGTCCGCGTCGGCGGCCTTCAGTTTCGCGGCCACATCCCCTTCCTGGTCCTGGTACACCTTCTGAAGCTCGGTCAGCACGTCGTTCCGCCCGCGGTCGCCGTCGAGCCGGTGGAAGACGGGGATGTCGGTCTCGGCCAGCAGGGGGAAGCCGCCGCTGCCGCCGGTCTTCTCGGCGAACGCGGCGTCCGGCGATTTGCGGAAGCTCTCGACCGAGACGAGCAGGAAGGTGGCGAGTGCGAGCAACACGACGGTGAGCAGACTGCGACTCGCGGCGCGGGTGGTGTTGCGAACGCCGAGCGGGGTCAAGCCGTCCATCACCGCTTCGCGGGGGCGGAACAGCCACCAGCGGAACACCAGCCCGCCGGCCGCCATGAGCATCAGCCCGCCGCCGAAGAAGGTGCCCGCCCGTGCGTCGGCCGACCCGCCGAGCGGCCCGGCGGCGAGCAACCCGACGCCCGCGACCGCACACCCGGCGGCGATCCAGAGCGAGCAGAACACTGTCAGTGGTGCTGCCACGCAGCAGCGCCGGCGGCGGCACCTGCACCAGCTTCCGCACGCCGAGCCAGATGGCGAACACCGACACGACGACGGTGCTGACGGCCCCGATCACCAGCAGGCCGGGGTTCACGTGCAGCGCTAGCAGCCCGCCGACGTTGTTGTCGGGCCACAGCCACGCCAGGAATTTCAACATGCCCGCCGCGTACAGCACGGCCAGCCCCGCCCCGAGTATCGCCCCGACGGCGGACACGACGAACCCTTCCACCAGCAGCAGCAACCGCACCTGCTTGGGCGTGTATCCGGAGGCGAGCAGCAGCCCGACCTCCTTCGCCCGCCGATCCACGGCCAGCCGGAAGAGCATCGCCACCAGCAGCAGCGCGGCCAGGATGAGCAGCCCGCTGAACGCCATCAGCATGGCGGCGAAGTCGGTGCCGCCGCTGCTGGTGGCCAGCGCCTGTTCGCGGATCGGCTGGAACTCCAACCCGACCGCACGAGGGTCAAGCGTGTCCTTCAGCGCGGCCCGCAGGTCGGCGGCGGTTTGCTCCTTCGACTTGCCCGCGGGCGGGGCGATGCGCACCGACGTGGCTTCGCCGAACCGACTTTCAAACAGCGGCGTGTCTCGCTTCGCCCGCTTGATAAACGCCTTCGGGGTCGCCTGGTGCGTCTCCCAGAAGGTGTCATCGGCGGTGGTCACGCGGTTGAAGTTCACCTCAAACGGTGCCTGCCACTGCTTGATCTTCGGCTTGTCGGTCACACCCGGAAACGGCGGGGTCAGGTTCGGGTCGGCGGCGACACGGTTGAAGGGAACATACCCGGCGAACTTGAACGTCCGCCACTCCTCCTGAATGCTCGCCTCCATCTCCGGCTTGAAGAACGCGATGGTCACTTCGTCGCCTTTGGTCAACTTCGCCAGCGGCGACTCGGGCCAGTCGAGCAGGGCGATTTCGTCGTCCTTCAAATCACTCACACCCGGCGGCAGGAACGGCCCGAGCGGGGCGGGTGCGGCGGGGTCAACCACACTGACGATGGCGTAGCCCATCATCGGCGCCTTCGTCTCCTTGTCGGTGTTGGCGATCCTCTCCGTGCCCTTGTACACGGCGTTGGCGAGGTACGAGAGCGTGCGTTCCGACTTCGCACCGATGCGTTTCGCCGCCTCTTCGACCGCCGTGAGTGTGGCCGCGTCGAGGATCGAGTTCTCGCTCTCGACGAGCACGTACCCTTGCGTGGCGAACGTCTTCTTCCGCAGGTCGGAGTCGAACGCATCGCCGGGCAGGACGCGCAACCCGCGGTCGGCCGGCGTCAGGTTCGCGTGCAGTTTCTCGTTCAACCCCTTCACGTCCGCCGACGTGCTGACGGCCGCGTTCACCTTTCCGGGTAGATCGAGTTGCGTTTGCAGGAGTTCGAGCGGCACGAACACGTTGAGCGGCGGGGCCGGGCTGGGTGCGAGGCTGAACTCGTTCATGCCGTGGTCGGGCGGGAGGACGGCCGCCACTGTGAGCTTGAGCGTCTTGGTCACGTCGGACACGTCCCGCTTGCCGACGAGCGACGCCCGCGGCACGCGGGAGCCTTTCTCCAACCCGAGCCACACGAACCCGCCGACCTGCACGTTCAGCTTTTCCGCCACGCGGTGTGACAGCACCACCCCGTTCGGCAAGTTGAACGCCGTGCGGTCGGCATCGGTGATGCCCATCACCGCCACCCGCCCGAGGTGTTCGGTGTGACCTTCAGTTTCGTTGCGGGCCGAGCCGGACAGCAACAGCATCGGCGTGGTGTCGGGCAACCCCCGCACCGCTTCTTCGCGGACGAGCCGTTCGCCCACCCACGCCGACTGCACGCCGTTCAACTGCTTCTCGGCCCGTGCCCGCAAACTGCCGCGAAGCGACTCGCCGACGAGCAGCGCGCCGGCCAGCACCGCCGCCCCGACCATCACGCCGAGCAGCACGGGCAACTGGTGCGACCAGTAGAAGGCGAGCGAGCGGAGCGGCAGCGTGCGGAAGGAGAGCATGGGGGGAGTCAATTCGAGTTGATGTTTAGCCGCGAGGCAACGCCGAACAAGCACGGCGTTGCCTCGCGGCTAAACGGAATGTTAAATACGCCACCCGCTTGGTGATGCCGGCGTAGGCGTCGATGCGGCGGTCGCGGAAGAACGGCCAGTGGCGGCGGGTGTCCTCCGCCTTCTTGCGGTCGCACTCGATGACGATGACCTCTTCCTTGTCCACGCTGCCCACCGTCAGCAGCCGCCCGGTCGGGGCGGACACGAACGACTGCCCCCAGAACTCGATCCCCTGTTGGGCGAACCGCTCGTGGCCGACGCGGTTGACCGCCGCCACGTACACGCCGTTGGCGATGGCGTGGCCCCTCATGCTCGTCTGCCACGCCGCGTGCTGGTCCTCGCCGTACTCCGCCTTCTCGGGCGGCTGCCAGCCGATGGCGGTGGGGTAGAAGATGACTTCGGCCCCTTGCAACGCCGTCAGCCGCGCCGCCTCCGGGTACCACTGGTCCCAGCACACCAGCGTGCCCACCTTCGCGTACTTGGTGTCGAACACCTTCCACCCGGTGTCGCCGGGGGTGAAGTAGAACTTCTCCTCGAACAGCGGGTCGTGGGGGATGTGCATCTTGCGGTAGATGCCGAGGAACGTGCCGTCGGCGTCGTGGACGGTGGCGGTGTTGTGGTAGACCCCGGCCATCCGCCGCTCGAACAGCGAGCCGACGACCACCACGTTGTTCGCCTTCGCCGCCTTCCCCAGGCGGTCGGTGCTCGGGCCGGGGATCGGCTCGGCCAGGTCGAAGAACTTGTGCTCTTCCGTCTGGCAGAAGTACGGGCCGGTGAACAGCTCCGGCAGGCAGACGATCTGCGCGCCCATCTTGGCGGCGTCGGCAATCGCCGCCTCCGCCTTCGCCAGGTTCGTCTCGCGGTCGGCATCGCAGCCCATCTGCACCAGGCCGATTTTGAACTTGTCGTCGGTCATTCCACGGCACCCCTCAGTCGGCTGTTCCCCGCATATTGTTATACCGAAGCAGTGACCCGTTCTCTCTCCGACGGCTGATGCCCCATGACGACCCCCAACATCACCAGTGTGCTGAAAGAGTCTCGCCTGTTCCCGGTGCCGGAGGCGTTCGCCGCGAACGCCCACGTGAACGCCGCCGAACACGCCCGCCTGACCGAGTGGGCCGACCGCGACCCCGACGGTTTCTGGGGCACGCACGCCGAGTCGCTGCACTGGTTCAAGAAGTGGGACACGGTGTTCGACGGGTCGAACGCCCCGTTCTTCAAATGGTTCGTCGGCGGCACCACGAACGCCAGCTACAACTGCCTCGACCGGCACCTGCACGGGCCGAACAAGAACAAAGCGGCCATCATCTGGGAGGGCGAACCGGGCGACACCCGCACGCTCACCTATCAGCAGCTTCATCACCAGGTGTGCAAATTCGCCAACGGGCTGAAGCAACTCGGCGTGGCGAAGGGCGACCGCGTCACCATCTACATGCCGATGACGCCCGAAGCGGTCATCGCCATGCTCGCCTGTGCCCGCATCGGGGCGGTGCATTCGGTCGTGTTCGGCGGGTTCAGCGCCGAGGCCGTCGCGGATCGGAACAACGACGCCAAGGCCAAGCTCATCATCACGTCGGACATCGGCTGGCGGCGGGGGAACGCGGTTCACCTGAAGCAGAACGTGGACACCGCGCTGGAGAAGTCGCCGACGGTGGAGAAGTGCGTGGTGTTCCAGCGTGCCCGCAACACGTCCGTCCACATGAAGCCGGGCCGCGACATCTGGTGGCACGACCTGATGTCCGACGTGTCC
>JANNDF010001017.1:0-1724 GCA_031387445.1 Planctomycetia bacterium | reverse complement strand
GGGCGTTAGCCCCCTGGTAGTGGCGAAGAACCAGGGGGCTAACGCCCCCCGCTCGCCGGTTAGCGGACGAACGCGAACAGCATCCCGAGCAGGATGAGCACGGTCAAGCCCATCACGAGCACATACGCCCGCACGCGGCCGGTCTGGGCCTTTCGCACTTCTCCGCCGCCGACGTTCACCAGTTTCGCCAGGCCGGTCAGCACGCCGTCGAGCGTGACCGGTCGTTTCTTCGGCTGCTCCGGGCTGGTGCGGTCGGCCGTGGCGGTGAACTCGGCCAGTTGGACGGTGCGACGGACGACCAGCCAGTCGTACACAGCGTCGAAGTACCAGCGGTTCGCCAGCACCCCGGTCGGCTCACGTAATTGGTCAGCGGTTGGCGGTTGCTTCCCGTATCGCACCCAGGCGTACCCGGCACCCGCGGCGGCCGCCAGCAGTGCCAGCCCGCCAGCCCACAGGTGGTTCTCGTGGGCCAGCTTGTGCGCCTGATCGCCGTTCGTGGTGTGTCCGTGCGGGGCGCCTTCTGCCAGCGTCTTGCCCAGGATGCTCGCGTCGGCCTCCCACACCGGCCAGCCCCACGCCACGCCCACACTGCACACGGCCAGCACGAGCAACGGCAGCGTCATCACGCGGGGCGACTCGTGCGGGTGGGCGTGCGGGTCGCGGCTGGTGCCGGCGAACGCCAGGAACCACAGGCGAAACATGTAGAAGGCGGTGAGGCCGGCGGTGAGCAGCGGCACCAGAAAGAGCAGGAAGTGCGACGGGTTGGCGAGGCTGAAGCCGAGGGCGTCGGCCAGGATCGCGTCTTTGCTGTACCAGCCGGAGAGGAACGGCGTGCCCGCGATGGCCAGCACGCCGACGAGCATGGTGTACGCCGTCACCGGCATGGTTTTCCGAAGCCCGCCCATCCGCCGCAGGTCTTGCTCGTGGTGCAGGCCGTGAATCACACTGCCAGCACACAGGAATAGCAGGGCTTTGAAGAAGGCGTGCGTGAGCAGGTGAAACAGCCCGGCCGTCCACCCGCCGACGCCCATCGCCAACATCATGTACCCGAGTTGGCTGGCGGTGCTGAACGCCAGCACCCGCTTGATGTCGGTCGCCACCAAGGCCACCGTCGCGCTCAGGAACAGCGTCACCAGCCCGACGTAGGCGATGACGAGCAGCACCTCGGGGGCGAACATCGGGAAACACCGGCCGACGAGATACACGCCTGCCGCCACCATCGTCGCGGCGTGAATGAGCGCGGACACCGGCGTCGGCCCCTCCATCGCGTCGGGCAGCCACGTTTGCAGAGGCACTTGGGCCGACTTCCCCACCGCCCCCAGGAACAGCCCGAGGCCGAGCAGCACCCACAACTCATGGCTCATGCCGTGCGGCTGACCGTGGGCGAAGTGCTCGTTCAGTTCGACGATGTTCAGCGTGCCGAAGGTGGTGAACGCCACCGCGATGCCGATGAGGAACCCGGCGTCGCCCACGCGGTTGACGATGAACGCCTTGTTCGCCGCGTTCCCGGCGCTCGGCTTCTCCGTGTAGAAGCCGATCAGGAAGAACGAGCACAGTCCGACCAACTCCCAGCTCCTGAACACCTGGAACAGGTTGTCTGCGATGAGCAGGTTCAACATGCTGAACGCGAACAGGCTGAGATACAGGTAGAATCGCCCGAACCGCCCGCGACGACCGTGAACCGGCCCCGTCTCCTCCTTCATGTAGCCCAGCGCGAACAGGAA
>JANNDF010000943.1:0-2637 GCA_031387445.1 Planctomycetia bacterium | reverse complement strand
GCTGACCGGGCCGAACACCTCCTCGGGCGCGGTAAATTTCGTCAGCAGGATGGAGAACTTGCGGCCGCCGGTCCACCGCAGGACCGAGTCCAGCAGCAGGCTCTTCCCGCACCCGGGCGGGCCGACCAGCAGCACGTGCTCCCCGGCGATCAGGGCGGTGAGCACCAGGTCGATTTCGTCCTCACGCTCGATGAGAGTGGCGGCCAACTCGCGGCGGGCGAGGGCGAACTTGTCCCGCACGGCGAGTGCGTGTGCGTGCGCGGGCGGGTCTGCCGGCGGCGGACGTAGCGTCTTCATGCGACAACTCCGTGGGAAAAGGAACGACCGGGGCGAACGACACGCCACCGACGCGGAAACGCCCGCGGCCCCGTCGCCAACGAGTGGCGAACGGGGCCGCAGGTGACGGGCGAGGGGTAGCCCCGCCGTCATTGAAATTTGACACACGCTGGCAGTAGATTAAGCCGCCGGCGGGTGGGGGGAGCTCACCCGGCGGCCGGCCTCACCACCGCTCACCCCACCTGCCCGGCGACCCGCGCGGCCAGTTCCTCGTTCCGCTCGGCGTACACCTGCGTCACGTCGGCCCGGGCGTGGCCGAGCAGCACCTGGGCCGCCTCCAGCCCGTGCGCCTGACGGATGGTGGTGGCGAACGTGTGCCGCAGTTGGTTCGGCTCCCACACCGCGATCCCGGCCTTCACGCACCCCCGACGGACCGCCTGGCGGTAGGTGCCGGTGGTGTAACACCCCCGAGCGACACGCTGCGGAGCGACGGTGGCCGGCTTGCGGCTCCCCCCGCTCCCGCCGGCGCGGGCCGCCCGCCCGGCCCGCTGTTTCGCCCGCAGTTCGGCCACCGCATCCCGCGGGTCGAAGCAGTGGGCGTGCGGGTCGCGGCTCAGGAACGAGGCGAGCACCTGTTGTGCCCGCGGGCCGAGGGGGATCCGCCGTGCCCGTTCGAGGTGTTCGGTCTTGTGCCCGGGCGGGGTGTACACCCACACCGCCCCGCAGCGGTCGATATCCACCGGCCGCAGCTTGCACACCTCCTGCGGCCGCATGCCCGTCAGCCGCTGCACCCGCACCATGCCCGCCACCACCGCCGACAGGTGCGTGAGGGTCGCCCCCACGGCCGCGTCCGGCACCGGGGCAACCGGCTGGGTCTCCCGGGCGGCCGAGCGGCCCTTCTTGAGCGGCGCCACCGCCTCCAGCCCGACCAACACGGCGGGCGGCACCAGTTGCCTGGCCACCCCCCAGCGGACGATCCGTCGCACCCGCCCGACCTGCTTGTTCACCGTCCCCCGCGCCCACCCCTGGTCGACCATCCGCTGGCGGACGGCCTCCAGCGCGGCCGGGCCGAACTGGTCGACGGGGACGTGCCCGTGCGCCTGCCGCACCACCTTGATGGCCGACTTCAGGCACCACACCTCGTCGGTCGTCTTCCCGTCCTTCACGTAGTAGGTGGTGGCGTGCGTCAGGTAGGCGGCGAGCAGTTCGTTCATGACGGTGGTGGTCGTGCCCGGGGCCGTGCGGCCGGCGGCCACCTCGGCGCACAGGCGGGCGTGTTCCTGGCGGGATTCGGGCGACTCCCACTTGCCCAGCGACACCGTCCGCTTGCGGGCGGTGAGCGGGTCGTAAAAGTCCGAGACGGCTTGGCCGGACTGCTTGTGGAAGCGGTAGCTGGGGGTGAGATTTCGGCGGCGTGGCATGCGGCGTACCCGGGAATCGCGGAAGGTTCCGCGGTATCCAGGAGACTTTGGCGCCGCACCCCGGACCACCCGGGGGTAAGGAAAGTGCTTCGGCGGAAGGAGTTACGTCGAACTTCGGCAGTCGGGCTGACAGGATTCGAACCTGCGACCTCTTGGTCCCGAACCAAGCGCTCTACCAAGCTGAGCTACAGCCCGCTGGGTTAATTGATAGGCCGTTTGCCTCGCAGTGTCAACGGCAGTTGCGGCGGGTGTCCCTATCGGAGGTCAGTTCACGGTTTGTGGTGGGCCTTGCGGGTGCGTGGAGGCGGGATAGGAAAACCTCCAGTCGCCCGTGTCGCAACCTCCGGCGGAGGCACAGGATGGCGACGCCCCAATTCACGTCCGACGAACTGCGGCAACTGCACGACCTGGCGGCCCAGTGGGCCAAGATCGTCTCCCGGCGAGCGTTCGGGGACGACGGTCCCGGTCTCGATGTGGACTTCCGCACGTTCGAACCGATCGCCCACGCCGCCGCCCACGGGCTGACCGAGGGCACCCTCCAGTTGCTCCTCGAACAGCAGGCGGCCAAACTCCCCACCGAACAGCCTTGTCCGGCGTGCGGAACCGTCTGCCCCACCGAACCCTCCACTCGCACCCTCACCGCCCACGGAGCCGAGGTGCAGCAGGCCGAGCCCGTCGCCCACTGTCCCGCCTGTCGCCGGGACTTTTTCCCCCCTCCGCCCGGCCCTCGGCCTGGATGAACACGCCGTCAGTTCGTCCGTCCTCGAACGGGTCGTCACCGCCGACGCCCGCTGCTCGGGGATCTTCCCCACGGAAGGTGGACAGTGAGTTAGCGGTTGTCCGGGTTCTTCGTCCGCTCGAACTCGTCCGGGGTCATGTACTCCAGGGTCGAGTGCCGGCGGACACGGTTGTCAAACGCCTCGATGTCTTCGAAGATCGA
>JANNDF010000823.1:0-1673 GCA_031387445.1 Planctomycetia bacterium | reverse complement strand
GCAGGTGCAACAGCGTCGCCTGCAAGTCGTGGACGTGAACCGCGTCCTTCGTCACCGTGTAGCCGATGTCGTCGGTCTCGCCGAACACCAGCCCCTTCTTCACCCCCCCGCCGGCCAGCCACATGGTGTAGGCGTCGATGTGGTGGTCGCGGCCGAGCGATTCACGCGGTTCGCCCATCGGCGTGCGGCCGAACTCGCCGCCCCAGATCACCAGCGTGTCGTCGAGCATCCCCAATCGCTTCAGGTCTTTGATGAGCGCGGCACTCGGCTGATCCACCTCCTTGCAGATTTCCGGCAAGTGCTTTTGCAGGTTCTCCGTCGGCCCGCCGTGGTGGTCCCAGTTGGTGTGGTAGAGTTGGATGAAGCGTACCCCGCGTTCGACCAACCGCCGGGCGAGCAGGCAGTTGGCCGCGAAACTCGGCTTCCCCGCTTCGGCCCCGTACAGTTCCAGCGTCTTCTTGTCCTCTTTGCTCAGGTCCATCAGTTCCGGGGCGGCCGTCTGCATCTTGTACGCCGTCTCGTAGGCGGCGATGCGGGTGAGGATTTCCGGGTCGCTCACCGCCTGGTTCCGCAGCGTGTTCAACTCCTTCACCGCGTCGATGAACTCTCGCTGCTGCGTGTCGCTGACCCCCGGTGGGCTTTTCAGATCGAGGATCGGGTTTGCGCCCTTCAGGAACGGCACGCCCTGGTGTGAACTGGGCAGGAACCCGCTGCTCCACAGGGTCGCCCCGGCCCGCGGACCACGCGGCCCGCTTTGCAGCACCACGAACCCCGGCAAGTTGCTCGACTCACTGCCGATGCCGTAGCTCACCCAACTGCCCATGCTCGCCCGGCCGAACTGCGGGCTGCCGGTGTTCACGAAGCACTTGGCCGGCCCGTGGTTGAACACGTCGGTTTTCATGCCCCGCACCCAACACACGTCATCCACGATGTCACGATGGTGCGGCAGCAGGTCGGACAGGTGCATCCCGCACTTGCCGTACTGCTCGAAAGTGTGCTTGGTGCCGAGGACCGTGGGCGTACCCTTCAGAAAGGCGAACCGCTTGCCGTCGATGAACGACTTGGGGATCGGCTTCCCGCTCAGCTTGTTCAGTTCCGGCTTGGGGGTGAACAGTTCGAGCTGACTCGGCCCGCCGGCCATGAACAGGAAGATGACCGCCTTCGCCTTCGGCGGGTGGTGGAAGTCTTTGAGCAGGCCTTTGGGCTTGGCCGCCGGCTTGCTGTCGGCGGCGTGCCCGTCACGGGCGAGCAGGGAGGCGAGGGCGGCCGACCCGACGCCGACGCCGCAGTCGGCGAAGAAGTGGCGGCGGGTGCGGGCGAGCAGCGGAGGCGTCATGGCAGGAGGGCCGGCGGGGAGGTAGTCAAATGGTATCACAGGGGCGGCGGGCGGAAAATCCCCTCCCCAACTGACCGACGGCCACTATAGTTACATTTTTCCACGCACGGGGATCGGTCATGGCGAAGGGGAAAGAGGCCCGCGGCATCATCAAGCTGGTGAGCAGCGAGAGCACCCACTGCTACTTCACACAGAAGAACCGCAACAACACGAAAGAGCGGATCCAACTGAAGAAGTTCGACCCGATCCTGCGGAAGCGGGTGATGTACAAGGAAGCCGGCAAGCTGTAAGTGACGGAGTTGGTGAACCGGCGGCGTGAGCCGCCCGGGTGCATTAC
>JANNDF010000812.1:0-1234 GCA_031387445.1 Planctomycetia bacterium | reverse complement strand
GACCGGGCCGTGGCTCGCCCGGTCGCAAGCTCCCGGCGATGACACGGCATTGGGCGTAGGGGGGAAGTGGTGAAACTGAAACTCATCTGCCAAAATGGCAGCCGGCCCACACGGCGAGACTCCCCCGCCAAGGCGTCCTGTTCTGGTTGGGCATTCGGGGTGAAAAATTCCGGTCGCAGCAACAAACGCCCAATGCGCGTGCAGCGGTCGATACAATCTGCCGGGGCGTTCGGCAGTTCGCGCTGAAAGGAGCGCCCGCCGCGTGCGATATTCTTCATAGACGGTTCCGCGGGTGCGGTTGATTCCTCGCCCGGCGGCTGGCAACAATACCCGTGCCGGTGTCGTGGGCAGTCGCCCGGCACCGCAACTGCGTTCGAGGTGTGAACCCTCTCTCCTGGTGACCGACGTACCGGACCCCTGGGCGGGCCTCTCCCCCGCCGGCCCACCGATCCGAGGAGGCACGCCGTATGGCCGACACCACCGATCCGGACGAATCGCCGGCAGACCTCGGCCGCCGGGCGGTGAGCGTCGGGACGAACCCCGCCGTCATCCGCTCCGGCCGCGACGCCATCAGTACCGAACTGGCGCTCACCATCTTCCGCCAGATGGTCCGCACGCGGGCACTGGAGGAGCGCAGCATCAAGATGTCGAAGTCGGGCGAGGCGTACTTCTGGATCGGCGGCACCGGCGAGGAGGCATTCAACGTCTGCTTCGGCCTGCAAACACTCCGCGGGCAAGGGCCGGCCTTCGACTACCTGCACCTGCACTACCGGAACAGCGGCGCCCTGCTGGCCATGGGCATGCCGATGATCGACCACATCCGCCAGTTGGCCATGACCGCCACCGACCGGCACAGCCTGGGGCGGAACTTCGTCGGCCACTACGCCATGCCCGAGTGGAACGTGGTGCCGGTGACGAGCGTGATCGAGGTGCAGATGGTGATGGCCCCCGGCACGGCCCTCGTGCAGAAGCGGCACGGGGGTGAAGGGATCAGCATCGCCGTGACGGGCGACGCCGGCACCGCCGAGGGCGACTTCGAGAGCTGCCTGCTGTGGAGCGCCCGGCCGGGGAACGAGCTGCCGGTGCTGGTGCTCATCACGAACAACGGGTACGGCATCAGCACCACGCACGCCAGCCAGCACGCGGCCCGGCACATCGCCACCCGCGGCGAACCCTACGGCATCCGCAACGAGACCATCGACGGGAACGACCCGGTGGTCATGTGGAACGCGCT
>JANNDF010000804.1:0-2001 GCA_031387445.1 Planctomycetia bacterium | reverse complement strand
TGAGGCCGGGCCGACCGGGGTCACAGACCCCGGCTACAGAATGCGGCACCGACTGTTCTCACCCCGCTTGGGCCATCGTCCGCTGGTAGTCGGCGATCTGTGCCCGACCGACGAAGAACTTCATCAGCCCGAACGACAGGACACTGAGGCCGATCATCAGCACCAACCCGCCGATCACCAGCCATAGGAACGGCTTCGTCTCGTACCCGGTGGCGGGGTCGTCGGGCAGGTAGTACACGGTGAACGTGGTGCCCTCGGCCCGCACCCCGGGGTACTGCGGGTACTTCTTCGTGCCCACGGTGTACGTCGCCGTCACGCGGTCCCGCTTGGCCCACTTGGGAGCGTCCGGACCGACGTGACAGGTGGCCGTCACCTCCTTCACACCCGAGTACCAGCCCCACGCCAGGTAGAGGATCACCCCGGCCGCGATCAGCACCACGCCCCCGACAATGATGCCCTTGAAGCCCGGCGTCTGGCCCCACTGCTGGAACCTCTGCTTTGCGGACACCTTGGGCGCCGGTTCGGCGGACTGTGCCTCTTCCAGTTGCAGCGCCGGCATCAGCCCCGACGCCTCGTTCATGTTGGCGTTGCACTTGCGGCAGGTCGCGGGGAGCGGACTGGCACTGGTTTCGAAGTGGATTTCGCCGCACTGCGGGCACAACCGGGCCATGGCGCGCTTCCGTGGGTGACAGGACTGGCGGCCAAGTGTAGGACACGAAACGTGCGATTGGGGTGGGTCGCCCTCTCCGAGAGCGGCATGCGAACCGGCACTCGGAGAGAGCCGGCCACCCTAACCGACCCTCGCCCCCAACTCCGCCGGCGTCAGCCCGCGGATGAGGAACACCTTGTTGCGATTTTTCTCCCCGCTGAGCAGTTCGACCTGTGAGCGTTTCACACGGAGCCAACTTTTCAGGTATTCCACGAGGGCCGCGTTCGCCCGCCCGTCTTCCGGCGGGGCCGTCACGGCGATCTTCACCGCGTCGCCGTGACGGCCCCGCATGGCGTCCTTCTTCGCCCCCGGCTGGGCACGCACGGCCAGCGTCGCGCCTTCGGGGTGTGCCTGTATCATCGCCCGCCCTCAGTCCTGTCCGGGCACAGTACCCACGACCGACCGCGGCGGGTAGACTCGACGGTCTCCCTGAGGGTCCGTCATGCCGCACCGCCTACTCGTCCTGCTCGTCGCGTTCGCCGCCCCCGCCTTCGCCCAGGACAAACCGGCCGAGGTGAAGTACAAGACCGAGAAAGACATCGCGTACCGCGACGGCGACAAGCTGACGGACGCCATGAAGGAGCGGTGCAAACTGGACGTGCATTACCCGGAGGGGGCGAAGGACGTGCCGTCGGTGGTCTGGTTCCACGGCGGCGGGCTGACCGGCGGGGAGAAGGCGATCCCGAAGGCGTTGCAGAACAAGGGTGTCGTGGTGATCGCCGCGAACTACCGGCTCAGCCCGAAGGCGAAGGCCCCGGAGTACATCCAGGACGCGGCCGCGGCGGTGGCGTGGGCGTTCGCCAACGTGGAGAAGTACGGCGGGTCGAAGAAGAAGGTGTTCGTGTCGGGGCACTCGGCCGGCGGCTACCTGACGAGCATGATCGGCCTGGACAAGAAGTGGCTGAAGGCCCACGACGTGGACGCCGACACCATCGCCGGACTGGTGCCGTTCAGCGGGCAGGCGGTCACGCACTTCACCATCCGCAAGGAGCGAGACATCCCGGACACGCGGCCGATCATCGACGACCTGGCCCCGATCTACCACGTCCGCAAAGATTCACCGCCGCTGCTCATCATCTCCGGCGACCGTAACAAGGAACTGCGTGGGCGGTACGAGGAGACGGCGTACTTCTGGCGGATGATGAAGGAGGTGGGGCACAAGGACGTGGAGATTCTGGAATTGCAGGGGTACGACCACGGCGGAATGGCCGAGCCGGCGTTCCCTCTGTTGCTCAAGTTCATCCAGGGGAAGACGAAGTAGTGTTCTGCTCGCTCCGCGAGCGGCCTTGAAT
>JANNDF010000078.1:0-1738 GCA_031387445.1 Planctomycetia bacterium | reverse complement strand
CGACCACCCGCGCCGGCGGCTACGGGCCGCCCCTGCCATAACGGCGGGGCCCCGGGCCGGGCGGCACACAACCAATGCCCGCCCGCCAGGCGGCACCTACTCTGAGCGGTCCACCCATGACACGCCGTCTCGCCCTCGCGTTGCTCCCGCTCGGGTTCCTCGCCCTCGCCGGCTGCGGCGGCAGTTGGGGGAGTGCGTCCGGCACCGTCACGCTCGACGGCACCCCGCTGAAAGACGGCATCATCACGTTTCACCCGGCCGGCGGCGGGGCGACCGCCTACGGCATGGTGAAGGACGGCTCGTTCAGCATCGCCACCGGGCAGGACGGCGGGCTGGCGACGGGAGAGTACAAGGTGACGGTGTCGGCCTCGACCATCCCGAAAGAGGGGACGGGCGAAACGGCCAAGTTGCTCACCCCAGTCAAGTACGCCAAGCCGGAATCGACGGACCTGGAAGCGGTGGTGAACAGCGGGCCGAACTCGTTCAAATTCGAGATGAAGTCGAAGTGACGCAGGTGGGGCGAACGGGGTCGGCGGGGGGGACTTGCCCGCCGGCCCGTTCGCGCATTTTTTCTGCACTTCCCGCGCAAGCACTCTCGCCGAAGTTCAAAGACCGCGTTGACAGCACCGCGGCCGCGGGTATGCTCCGCCCCCCGATAGTCCTGTGCGGTGGGCTCGTGCCACCGGCGCCACTCCGGAAGCCGTTCCATGGCATCGCGTCCCGATCCGTCGTCCCGACTCGGCTTGGAGCAGTTGGAACGGCGGGAGGTGCCGGTCGCCGGGGCGTGGGTGGTGGAGCCGTTCGACCGCCCGGCGGCGGTGTCGGTGTTGCCCACCAACTGGCAGCAGTGGTCGTCCGACACGACCGTCCCGCCGGTGTTCGAGGTGGATCAGGCCGGGGCCGGGCTGGGCGGGCAGGGGCGTCTGGTGGCCGACGCGACCAGCGTGACCGCCGGGCGGGCGTGGCTGAACACCGTGTATTCGGCCGACGTGGAAGCCTCGGCCGGCGTGTTCCTGAGCAACATCGCGCAGGCGCAGTTGCTCGTCCGCGGGCAGAACCTGGGGTCCGCCACCCCCAGCTACTACGCGGTCGGCATCAGCCGCGGGGTGAACGTCCAACTGCTGCGGGTGGTGAACGGGCAGACGGTCGTCCTCGGCACGGTGACGTCGGACGTCTGGCTGAGCGGCAAGTGGGTGACGGTCAAGTTGCGGGCGGACGGCGACCAGATCACCGCGTTCGTCCACCGCGGGGACACCAACCAGTACCTGAACGCGGCCGGCGAGTGGGTGGGCACGCCGACGGCCGCCGTCACACGCACCGACACGGCCATCCGCCCCGGCGGGAACGTCGGTTTCGCCCGCCCGACCGGCGTGGCCGGGGAGATCCCGCTCGACAGCCTGAAGATCGGCCCGGCCGCGACCGGCACGAACACGCCATTGCGGGAAGTGCGGTTCGACACGCCCGGCGTCAAACTGCCCGACGGGTGGGCGTCGTGGTCGAATGACGGCAGCAGCACGTTCACCGTCCAGGAGGACGAGACGCTGGTGGTGAGCGGGCGGAGTTCGAGCGTCGCCCGCGCGTGGATGACCCAGCCGGTGCCGATGGACAGCCAGGTGTCGGCATCGCTGTACGCCGACAGCCTGGTGCCCGGCGGGCTGTTCCTCCGCGGGTCGTGGGTGAACAGCAACAAGTTCACCGGATACGAGGTGACGGTGGTGCGGGGGCTGGAAGTGGAGTT
>JANNDF010000771.1:0-3317 GCA_031387445.1 Planctomycetia bacterium | reverse complement strand
CCCGTGGCTGAACATCCGGTTCAGCACATACGCGTATACCTGCCTGGTGCGTGCGCTCGCGCGGTTGTCCCAGCGGAACGCGAGCGACTGGCTGTCGCGGGCGCTGTCGTTCGACGCCCTGCCCGACGGCGAACCCCGCGGCAAGTTCGCCCACGAACCGATGTCTAGCGGGTCGCTCCGCCTCGACGAGTTCCTGCGGGACGAACACCCGCTGCTGGACGACCGCGAGAAGGCGATCCTGTCGCGGCGGTTTTCGCTCTCCGACGCCGTCCCCAGCAAGACGCTGGAGACGGTCGGGCGGGAGTTGGGGTTGTCGAAGGAGCGGGTGCGGCAGGTGCAGGCGACGGCGATCGACAAGTTGCGAAAGGCACTCAGCCCGACGAAGTAGTTGGCAGTGCTCACACTGACTCAGCCACCCCAGCCCGTTTGTCATCGCCGCGAGCGTGCGAGCGCCCTCAGCACGCTCGCGGCGATGACAAGGGGGTCAAACACGATGCACACACCCTTTGGGTTTCCCATGACCCCCGCACTCCTCCTCGCCTTCGCCCTCGCCGCCCCGACCGACATCCCCACCTGGACGCAGTGGCGGGGGCCGACCCGCGACGGGTCCGTGCCGAAGGGCGCCGCCGAGTGGCCGGACAAACTGGACGACAAGGCGCTCACGAAACTCTGGTCGGCCGACGACCTGGGGCCGAGCTACTCCGGGCCGATCGTGTCGGCCGACAAGGTGTTCATCACCGAAACGGTGGACAAGAAGGAAGAGCGGGTGACGGCCTACGACCGCAAGAGCGGCAAGCAACTGTGGCAGGTGAAGCGGGACGGCTCGACGACAGTACCGTTCTTCGCGGCGAAGAACGGCAGTTGGATTCGCTCCACCCCGGCGTACGACGGCGGGCGGTTGTACGTGGCCGGTATACGCGACGTGCTGGTCTGCCTGAACGCGGCCGACGGCAAGGAACTGTGGCAGTATGACTGCGTGAAAGAGTTCAAGGCGGCGGTGCCCACGTTCGGCACCGTCTGCTCCCCGCTGGTGGACGAGAAGGCGGTCTACTTCCAGGCCGACGGCGGGGTGGTGAAGCTGGACAAGACCACCGGCAAGGAGCAGTGGCGGTCGCTCAAGGAGGCCGGCGGGATGAACGGGGGCGCGTTCAGTAGCCCGGTGAAGGCGAAACTGGCCGGCACCGAGCAACTGGTGGTGCAGACCCGCACCACAATGTGCGGGGTCGATCTGGAGAAGGGGAAGGAACTGTGGAAGCGTGAGATCCCGTCGTTCCGCGGGATGAACATCCTCACCCCGGTCACCGAGGGCGACACGGTGTTCACCAGCACCTACGGCGGCACCACACAGGGGTTCACCGTCGCGTCGGACGGCGGGGCATTCAAAACGGCGGACGGGTGGAGCCTGAAGTACGAGGGGCACATGTGTACCCCGGTGGTGGTGAAGGGGCACGCCTACTTCCTGGGCAAGGATCGCAAGATGGCGTGCGTGGAAGTGGCGAGCGGCAAGGAGAAGTGGCGGAGCGAAAGGGGGTACAGCGACTACTGCAGTCTGGTGGCGAACGGCGACCGCATTCTGGCGCTGGACAGCAAGGGCAAACTGCTGCTGTTCAAGGCCGCCCCGAGTGACTTCGAGGTGCTGGGCGAGGCGGCCGTCGGCGGCGGAGACACCTGGGCGCACCTGGCCGTGTGCGGCGACGAGGTGTACGTCCGCGGGCTGACCGCGCTCACCGTGTACAAGTGGAAGTAGGGTTGGTCGCTCTCGCCGAGAGCGACATCCCGAACCGGCTCACGGCGAGAGCCGGCCACCCTACAAAGTCACTGACAACGCACTGTCACCACCCGGCGGGTGAGGAATTCTCACCCGCCGGGTGCTTGCTTTCACCCCCACATCCGCCTACGATCTTGCCCTATCGCACTCCCGGCGAACGGACTCGCCGGCGCCATCCGCGGGGAGCGGATCCCCCGCACTGAACCGGCACGGACGCCTCGCCCTCTCCCCCGCCCGCCGGCAGGAGGCAGCATGGGCCGGTCGAAAGCCGACTCACCCGCCGCGACCGCCGTCACCCTGGAGCGCGCCTCCCGGTTGTCTCGGCTGCTCAAACTCATCGCCAAAACGGCCCGCACGCGGGACGTGTTGATGGCCAAGCTCCGCCTGGACGTGCGGGGCTTCTACCGCGACGTGAAGGCCCTCCGCGAGCGGGGGGTGCTGCTGTCCGTGGATGGAGACTCATACCGCCTACTCGAAGACCTGGACGACGCCCGTGGCAAGCTGCCCGCGCCCGACCCGATGCTGTCGGTGGCCGACCTGCGGGCACTGTGCAAAGGCCACTCCGACGCACACAAGAAGTTGCGGAAGCTGTACGACTCGCTGGTCGGCGGCGCGGTGCAAACCAACGGGAAGCACTGACCCATCCCGGCGAGCGGGGGGCGTCAGCCCCCTGGCCCCGCCACACCTCCAGGGGGCTGATACCAAGTTGCAGTGATGTTCTGTTGTAGCCGGGGTCTGTGAGGCCGGTCCGGACCGGGGTCTCAGACCCCGTCTACAGCAACAGATCAACGCAACTTGGTATGACGCCCCCCCGCTCGCCCCATGACCACCGCCGCCGTCGTCATCCCCGCCCGGTTCGCGTCCACCCGCCTGCCCGCGAAGCCGCTGTTAAACACCACCGGCAAATACCTGGTGCAGCACGTGTACGAGCGGGCGGTGGAGGCCGCCGTCGGGCCGGTGTTCGTGGCCACCGACGACCCGCGCATTTTCGACGCGGTACAGTCCTTCGGCGGGAATGCGGTGATGACGAGAGAGGATCACCCGTCCGGCACGGATCGCATCGCCGAAGTCGCAGCCGGTCTCGACGCCGACGTGATCGTGAACCTGCAAGGCGACGAACCGCAGTTCGACCCGGCCGGCGTGCGACTGCTGTTGCAGATGCTCGCCGACGATCCCAGTGCGGGGATGTCCACGCTCGCCACTCCAGTGAAAACGCTTGCCGACTTCCACAGCCCGAACGTGGTGAAGGCGGTGCGCTCGGACACCGGCCGGGCGCTCTACTTCAGTCGCAGCCCGATCCCGTTCGTGCGAGACGCCGAGCCGGTCATTCCTTCGACGCAGTTCTTGCACCACCTGGGCGTCTACGCCTACCGCCGCGACGTGCTGTTGAAACTGGCCGCCACCCCGCCGCACCCGCTGGAACTGTCCGAGAAGTTGGAGCAACTGCGGGCGCTCGCCCACGGCATCCCCATCCAGGTCGGCGTGATCCCGGCCGCCCACCGTGGGGTGGATACGCCGGACGATTACGCGGCGTTCGTGGACAGTTTGG